>CAYRIZ010000054.1:0-13427 GCA_964424565.1 uncultured Enterobacterales bacterium | reverse complement strand
AGTCTGCACCATCAGCAGACTGGCTGCTGGCTTTAATTTATGCAATCACCCTGGATGTGGCCTCAGTCGAGCCGCTGCCGGCCGATCATCCCTTTGCGGCGGCTTTGCAGCTGGACAATTTCATTTTGACCCCGCATCAGGCCTGGATGTCCGCGGCCTGCTTAAAGGAGCTGATCCGCCAGTACAAGGAAAATGTGGAGAGCTTCTTTAAAGGAGAGAAGGTCAGACGCATTGTCTGATGGTTAAGGCCGCAGGCTGCGGCAGTCCCCGCAATCCCGCAGGGGTGAATTAACCTCGGGGTGCATTAAACCCTGGGTGTGAATGAGAAATAAATAGTAAAAAACCCGGCTCAAGAGTCGGGTTTTTTAGCATCTGTGGCCCCGTCTTTAGCCAGACAAAACATTAAAAAACCCTGATTGTATCAGGGTTTGAGGCACAAAAATGCTTAGTAAATACCGTTGTAAAAGCCAGGACTTTTGTAGCCGAATTGCTTTTTTGGGAATGAGTTGTGGTTTATACTGAAGTACCAAGCCTTGGAGAGTAGCGCAAGGTCAGATTGAGCTTATGTTCCTGATCTTTTTGAAGCTGATCCCCATACCTGCCATCTGTTATCTGCAACTGTTTACATCCTACCATAAAAACCAAACAAGCTTGAAATTGGAAAATATTTACAACGAAATTTCATATAGATTTCAGAGGGCAGAAATGGCTTAGGAATCAGGGTTTGAGGGGGTAAACAAGGGCTAAATTTTGGCTAAAGACGGGAATAGTAAAAAAACCGGCTCAAGAGTCGGGTTTTTTAGCATCTGTGGCCTGAGGCCTGCCGCTGAGGGCAGGCTCAGGGGAGGGGTTGATTACTCACCCTTCTGGGCGGCAATACGGCGGTGCAGCTCCTGTATGGAGTGCACGGTGCGGTATTCGTCCTCAGTAATGGCTTCCATGGAGGCCAGGGCTGCATTCATGGTAGTGCAGTAGGTCACTCCGTACTGCAGGGCACCACGGCGCATGGAGCGGGAGTCCATGACGGACTGCCGGCCTTCGGTGGTGTTGATCACCCAGGAGTAGTGGCCGCTCTTGATGCCGTCCAGAATATTCGGGCGGCCTTCATAGACCTTCTTTACATGACGGGCCGGAATGCCGGCTTCCTGCAGGCAGCGGAAGGTGCCGCCGGTGGCGTCAATCTCAAAGCCGGCCTTGACCAGCAGGTGACCCAGGCGCGGCAGGGCAGCCTTGTCGGAGGCGCGGATGGACAGCAGCACGCGGCCCTCACGCACCAGCTTGGAGCCGGCGGCCAGCTGAGCCTTGGCATAAGCCTCGGGGAAGTATCTGGCCGTACCCATAACCTCGCCGGTGGAGCGCATTTCCGGTCCCAATATGGGATCGGAGCCGGGGAACTTCACAAAAGGCAGCACCACTTCCTTGACTGAGTAGTAGGGCGGCACTATCTCCTCGGTAATACCCTGATCGGCCAGGGACTGGCCCACCATGATGCGGGCAGCAATCTTGGCCAGCGGCAGGGAGGTGGCCTTGGAGACAAAAGGCACGGTGCGGGCGGCACGCGGATTGACCTCGATGAGGTAAATCTTGTCTTCACGCACAGCTAGCTGCACATTCATCAGGCCGCGCACATTGAGCTCCAGAGCCAGATCGCGGGAGATGCGGGTGATCTGCTGCTGTATGTCGCGTGACAGGTGCCAGGGCGGCAGCACGCAGCTGGCGTCGCCAGAATGCACGCCGCATTCCTCCACGTGCTCCATAATGCCGCCTATGATCACGCGCTCGCCGTCGCATACGGCATCCACGTCTATCTCGGTGGCATGATCGAGGAATTTGTCCAGCAGCACCGGGGCTTTGTTGGAGACCTTGACGGCCTCGGCAAAGTAGCGGCGCAGATCATCCTCGTCATAAACCACTTCCATGGCGCGGCCGCCGAGCACATAGGAAGGACGCACCACCAGGGGATAGCCTATTTCGGCGGCAATGCTCACAGCCTGATTTAAGGAGGTGGCGGTGCCGTTGGCCGGCTGCAGCAGCTTCAGGCGCTGCACGGCTTCCTGGAAGCGCTGACGATCCTCGGCGCGGTCAATGGCATCAGGAGAGGTGCCTATGATGGGCACGCCGTTCTTCTCCAGCTCGCGGGCAAGCTTGAGCGGGGTCTGGCCGCCGAACTGCACTATGACGCCGTAAGGCTTCTCCACACGGGCTATTTCCAGCACATCCTCCAGGGTTACCGGCTCAAAGTAGAGGCGGTCGGAGATGTCATAGTCGGTGGATACGGTCTCAGGATTGCAGTTGACCATAATGGTCTCAAAGCCGTCCTCGCGCAGGGCCATGGCTGCATGTACGCAGCAGTAGTCAAACTCAATACCCTGACCTATACGGTTGGGACCGCCGCCCAGTACTATGATCTTCTTGCGGTCGCTGGGGCAGGCCTCGCACTCGTCCTCATAGGTGGAATACATATAGGCGGTGGAGGTGGCAAACTCAGCCGCGCAGGTATCCACTCTCTTGAAGGTAGGATAGACATCAAAGAGCCAGCGGCGCTCGCGCACCTGAGTTTCGGTGCAGTTGAGCAGGGCAGCCAGGCGGGCATCGGAGAAGCCCCTGGACTTGAGCATCTTCATCTCCTCGGCATCAACCGACTTGATGGTGCGGCCGCTTAAGGTGTGCTCTATGTCTATGAGCTCCTTGATCTGCACGAGGAACCAGGGATCGATGCGGGTGTACTCAAACACCTCCTCCACGGTCATGCCCATGCGGAAGGCATCGCCTATGTACCATATGCGGTGGGCACCGGCTTCCTCCAGCTCGTGCAGCAGCTTGGTTCTGGCACCGCGGGCATTCATGTCTATGCGCGGGTCAAAGCCGCTCTTGCCGGTTTCCAGACCGCGCAGGGCCTTCTGCAGGGATTCCTGGAAGGTGCGGCCTATGGCCATTACCTCACCCACGGACTTCATCTGAGTGGTCAGACGGTCATTGGAGTTGGGGAACTTCTCAAAGTTGAAGCGCGGTACCTTGGTGACTACATAGTCAATGGAAGGCTCAAAGGAAGCAGGAGTCTTGCCGCCGGTAATATCATTGCCCAGCTCATCCAGGGTATAGCCCACGGCCAGCTTGGCTGCAATCTTGGCTATGGGGAAGCCGGTGGCCTTGGAGGCCAGGGCGGAGGAACGGGACACACGAGGATTCATCTCGATGATGACCATGCGGCCATTGTCCGGATTAATACCGAACTGCACATTGGAACCGCCGGTTTCCACGCCGATCTCGCGCAGCACCGCCATGGCGGCATCACGCATGATCTGATATTCCTTGTCGGTCAGGGTCTGGGCCGGGGCCACGGTAATGGAGTCGCCTGTGTGTATGCCCATGGGGTCCAGGTTCTCGATGGAGCAGACTATGATGCAGTTGTCTTTCTTGTCACGCACCACCTCCATCTCAAATTCCTTCCAGCCGATCAGGGATTCGTCTATGAGCAGCTCGTGGGTAGGAGAGCTGTCCAGACCCTTGATGCAGATGCTTTCGAATTCCTCGGGATTGTAGGCTATACCGCCGCCGGTGCCGCCCATGGTAAAGGAAGGACGGATGATGCAGGGGAAGCCGACGCGGCTCTGCACCTGCCAGGCCTCTTCCAGGCTGTGGGCTATGCCTGAGCGCGGGCACTCCAGGCCTATGCGCTTCATGCATTCATCAAAGCGCTCGCGGTTTTCAGCCTTGTCTATGGTATCGGCATTGGCACCGATCATCTCCACGCCGTACTGGGCCAGCACTCCGTGCTGTTCCAGGGCCAGGGCGCAGTTAAGGGCCGTCTGACCGCCCATGGTGGGCAGTATGGCATCGGGCTTCTCCTTGGCTATGATCTTCTCCACCACCTTCCAGTGGATGGGCTCAATATAGGTGGCATCAGCTATGTCCGGATCGGTCATGATGGTGGCCGGATTGGAGTTCACCAGGATGACGCGGTAGCCTTCCTCACGCAGGGCGCGGCAGGCCTGTGTGCCGGAGTAATCAAACTCGCAGGCCTGGCCAATGACTATGGGGCCGGCGCCTAAGATCAAAATGCTTTTTATGTCTGTACGCTTGGGCATGTCTGACTACTCCTCACCGCGCTGATGCTGCTGCATTAATTCTATAAAGTGCTCAAACAAAGGCCTGATATCATGCGGGCCGGGACTGGCCTCCGGGTGTCCCTGGAAGCTGAAGGCCGGCGTGTCAGTACGCTCCACACCCTGCAGCGAGCCGTCAAAGAGCGACACATGGGTAGGCTTGAGATTATCCGGCAGCGTGGCGGCATCCACGGCAAAGCCGTGATTTTGCGAGGTGATGTATACAGTATTGTCAGCAAGAGAGCGCACCGGGTGATTGGCGCCGTGATGACCGAATTTCATCTTGATGGTCTGGGCACCGGAGGCCAGGCTCAGCAGCTGATGGCCAAGGCAGATGCCAAACAGCGGGATGCCGGCGGCCAGCAGTTCTCTTATGGCCTCTATGGCATAGGTGCAGGGCGCAGGATCGCCAGGACCGTTGGAGAGGAAGACGCCGTCGGGATTCATGGCCAGTACTTCCGCAGCCGGGGTCTGAGCCGGCACTACGGTCAGGCGGCAGCCCAGGCTGACCAGGATGCGCATGATGTTGCGCTTGACGCCGAAATCGTAAACCACCACATGGAAGCGGGTTTCACCCGGAGTGCCGTAGCCTGATCCCAGCTTCCAGGTGCTCTCGGTAAATTCATAAGGGGCCGGAGTGGTAACTTCACGGGCCAGATCCATGCCCTTGAGGCCGGGAAATTCACGGGCCAGGGCCACAGCCTGCTCAGGCGTTACCTCGGGATCGGTGGTGAGGCAGCCGTTTTGCGCGCCTTTTTCCCGCAGAATACGGGTGAGCTTGCGGGTATCTATACCGTAGATGCCCGGTCTGCCGAAATCGGCCAGGAATTCGCTTAAAGTCTTTTCACTGCGGAAATTGGAGGCAGTGATGGACAAATCACGGATGATGAGACCTGAAGCATAGATGGAATTTGATTCAAAGTCTTCCTCATTGGTACCGTAATTGCCTATATGCGGATAAGTGAGAGTGACTAACTGTCTGGTATAGGAAGGATCGGTTAATATTTCCTGATAGCCAGTCATTGAAGTATTAAAGACAACTTCGCCAGTTTCGGTAACGCCTTTTGCGCCAAAAGCTTTGCCCTTAAAGACGGTGCCGTCAGCGAGCGCCAGGATTGCGGATGATAAGACCACAAATACCCCCAGAATTCAGATGCTGATACACTGACTTTTTCTGCACTTCAAAGAAGCACTGCAGCAGCTGCAGGCCTTAAAGCGGGGGCCTGAAAAGTTCAGAGCCAAGTCTTGCATATTCTACTCTACTGTCATATGGATTCAAGACTAATCTTGGCCGCCGGCCGGGCAATGATCTGATCTCTTAAGACTAATGATCTGATCTCTTAAGACTGTAAACCGGGGATGCGGCAGGGCGGCCTGGAGGGGGCGGTTTGAGTGCAGTCATGCTCTTTGCGATGTATTTTGGGGCTGAGCCTGCTACAATGGGCGCAAGTTGGGTTTCTCCATAATTTTTAACATAAATATTGCATTGCGCTGAGGATTTCCCGTGCGTTTTTCGGCAGACAGGCTGTGGCTGAGGCTGATTGCTGCGCTGACGGCATTGATTGTAATGTGGGCTGCGGCAGGCTGTTCCTCCAATGATGATGAAGAACTTATACAAAAACAGGAGTCGGTGGTCACCGACCCTGTATCCTTTGAGGTTACCGGCATCAGCGGGGACATGCTGAGCAATGTTGAGCAGACCTTAAATGCCATACCTCCCATTTCCAAAAAGCGGGTGTTCGTGTTCAACCGCGAGATCCGCGACAGTGTGCGGCAGACGCTGCGGGCTTTTGGCTACTATCACTCTGACATCAAACTGACGCTGCCTGATCGCGACAATGAGGAAGACAGGGTGGTGCGGGTGGAAATCACTGCCGGCAAGCCGCTGTTTATCCGTTACTGCACCGTGCAGATTTTGGGTGAGGGTGCCCGCTATCAGATCTTCCATCAGCTGGTAGCCGACAGCGGTCTGGCTTCCTATACCAGACTCAGTCATGCCGCCTATGAATCCCTGAAGACTGCGCTGCAGGACACGGCCTTTTCCATGGGCTTTTTTGATGCCAAACTCCTCTCTTCCTATATTCTGGTCCATCAGGCACAGAATATGGCCGATGTGGAGCTGATTTTCGATACCGGCAGGCGTTATGTGTTCGGTGAGATCCGCCCGCAGGATGAGGCCACGGAAAGGCTGCTGCTGCCGGTGGAAGGGCTGATGACTTTGGATGAGGGCCGCCAGTATTCAGCCGCCGCGCTCAATGATTATATAGCCTCGCTCAATCAGACCAATTACTACCGCTCGGTGGACATAGTGCCCAATTTTGCCGATGCCTCAAACTTTGAGGTGCCGCTGGACGTCAGGCTGGAGCGCAAGGCGGACAATTTGATGCGTGTGGGTGTGGGCTATTCCACCGACGAGGGCCCGCGTCTGCTCTTTGAGTGGGACAAGCCTCTGCTCAATGACTACGGTCATTCCCTGTCCACCAAAGCCGAGCTCACCATGCTGACGCAGGATGCTCAGGTGGTCTACAAGATGCCGCGCCGGGATCCCAATCTGGATTACTACTATATCAATGCCGCCCAGACCCATACGGACTTCAACGATACCCTCTCCGATCGCTCGCATCTGAGCTTCCACTATGTGGCCGACCGCACTGGCCGGTGGAGACGCGACTACTCGCTGCGGGCTGAGTATGAGGACTACACTCAGGGCTCGGATGAAGGCTACAGCTGGAATTTCATGCCGGCTTTGGTGCTCTCGCGGCGTGAAAGTTCAGGCGGCTTCGATCCCAAACGCGGCTACAGCATCAGTATGGAAGTACTGGGTGCCACCGCCGCCTGGTCTGATCTGACCTTTATCAGATTTTTGGGTACCTTCAGGGGGGTGATCAGTCCCACCCCCAATACCCGCCTGGTAACCAGGCTGCAGTACGGTGCCACCGGCGGCCCCGATGCCCTCAATGTGCCGCCTTCCCTGCGTTTCTTCGCCGGCGGTGATCAGTCCATCCGCGGCTACGGCTATATGGATGAATCCGTACGCAATTCAGGCGGCCTCAACGGTGCCCGCTATCTGACCACCGGTACGGTTGAATTTCAATTCCCCATGGGTATAGCCAATTCCCGCCTGGCAGTCTTTATGGATGCCGGTGCGGCGGTCAATGATTATGATCAACTCAAAGACGAGCTGCTCTTAGGCCCGGGATTTGGTTACCGTTATGTGTCGTCCTACGGCATAGTGCGCGTAGATCTGGGCTTTGGTATAGACAAGGATCCTACCGATATCAGACTGCACTTTGCCTTTGGTCCGGAGTTCTAGTGATGTTATCTCTGCCGCATCTGCCGCCTGTACTCAAAAAGATCCTGAAAATAACCGGCATCACTCTGCTGTCGCTGATGCTGATTTCCACCTGTGGCTGCTACTGGCTGCTGTGTACCACCTCCGGGGCGCAGTTTGCCTTCAAACAGGCGCAGCGCTTTACTGAAGGCATCATCACCCTGGGCGGTGAGGTCAGCTCAGGGAGCATTGCTGAGGGCCTGGGCGTGGACGATCTGGTGGTGGCCGTACCGCATGTGATCTATATCAGCGCCGACAAATTCGATCTGGCCTACAGCCTGCTGCCGCTGCTGCAGGAGCGCCGCTTTGAGGTCTCTCAGATCTACTCCCGCAAACTGCGGGTGCATTTACTGACCGGCCACAGCGGGGCAGAGCAGCAGGAGAAGCCGCAGGAGCAGCACTCGGAGGGGACTTTCAGGCTTAATTTCCCGGTGGATATTCAGGTACAGGATTTCACCAGCGAAGACTTTGCCTATTTGAGCTCCGCAGTGGATGTGCATTTGAGCAGTTTTAAGGCAGTGCTGCGGGCTGTGGAGGACAGGGCTGTGCTGCAGGACGGCGTGGTGCAGAATCTGCAGGTGCATGTAAAGTCCAGTACCGATCCGGTCAATTTAAGCAATGATCTGGCGTACAGCCTGGCGGCCGTGGCCGCAGGGCAGGAGCCTGAGCCCCTGTATGATGCCGCAGCTGCAGCCCAGGCCAAAGCCGAGGCAGAAGCCGCCAAAGCCGCGGCCGAGCCGGTCACCGTCCTGACCTTTGACGGCGGTGACGGACAGATCGCCCTGATGCCCACAGTGGCCCTGCCGCTGAATATAGAGGTGGACAGCCTCAGCGTGCAGCAGGGACGCTATTTTCAGGACGGTTTTGATACAGGAGTGGTGGATGAGCTCAACCTTGCCGCCTCCTGGGCCGGCACTGAGCTGACGCTGGGGAGATTGGATCTCAAACATCCCTTAGGCGATCTGGCCATAAAGGGCCGGATGGCTTTTGAAGAGTATTTCTTCCTGGATTTTGCCCTGCAGGGCGCCGGGGCTCAGACTGAGGAAAGCCTGGCCTTTATGGACGGCGTGCTCTATGGGCTGCAGGGACATGCGCAGGTATCAGGTCCGCTGACCGATCTGAAGGTGGACTTGACCATGGATACCCCGGCGGACACGGCCTTAAAGCTTAGGCTCAACTGTCTGTCCCCGCAGCTGCCTGTAGCCGTGGAGCTGTCCTCCCCTGAGATCACCTATCCGCTGACTGATACCGGAGCCGAGCGCCTGGCGCAGGTCAAAGATCTGTATCTGCAGACGGCCGGGGCGGTATTTACCACTTTGGACACTCAGCTGGCGGCTGATTTCACCGGTTTTGGCTTTGAAAATTATAAGGCGGCCTTCAGCGGGCTGGTATCCCTGTCCGGAGTGGATATCCGCTCTCTTACCCTCTCGGGTCTGTATCTGCAGGAAGAGGTCAGTCTCACTGCCGCAGGACAGCTTGGTTATCAGGATGTGATCTCCTATAACGGCACGGTGGATTTTGCCTGCACCGACGGCGGAGTGATCAATGAGATGCTGCGCGGCAGTGCCTCAGTGCACGGGGCTTTGAGCGCTGCGGTAAGACTGCCGGCCACAGATGATGAAGACCTGGATTTCACCTTGGATCTCGATACCCTGCAGGCGGCGCTCTTTTTAAACGGCAAACCGGCTTCGCTTGATGCCGCCGACATTCACGGCACCCTGGCTTCAGGCTTTGACATAGCGCGTTTTGATTTTGTGCAGAGCGGCGATCCCGGCAACACGGTCAAGCTGCAGGGCCGGGCGGCGGTCAGTCAGCCGCTGGCACTCAGCGGCACGGTGGAGCTTAATGATTTGAGCGCCCTGGTGCCGGCACTGGAAGGCGACTTCAAGGCCACCCTGGAGGCAGTAGGTGAACCTGAACAGCTGAAGGTGCAGCTTACCGGCAAATCCGGGCATGTGCGCGCCGGTGATGTGCTGCTGGGCAGGATCATTTTGGATGTAGCCGGCGATCTGAGCTCGCAGAGCTTCAGCGTCACCACGGCTGTGGACAGCATCTTTCCGGCCCGCGGCATGAAGCCCTACAGACAGTGTGTGCTCGATTTTTCCGGCTCCTTGCCTGAGCATGCGCTGAGTTTGTTCTGCGGCGGCAGCCATCATTTTATAGTCAGCGCCTCCGGCGGGTACGATCTGGAGAGTTCCGAGTGGAAGGGCATACTGGAGGAATTGTTCTTCAGCTCTGAGGTCAGCGGCAGCGTGCAGCTGGCCGCGGCCGTGAACATGCTCTTCAACCTGGGCGAAAGCACAGGAGAAATAGATGCCTTTACCCTGCGCACCGATGCCGGCTCCATCAATGCCGAACGCACCGTGTTTGCCCCGGGTATGCTGGAAACCGGACTGTCCTTAAAGCAGATCGAGCTCTCCTCCTTAAATGAGCTGATGCCGGATGACGTGCGCCTGGCCGGTCCGATCAGTATGAACTCCAGCATCAGGGTGCATGACAATGCGCCTGATATTTCCCTGCAGATCAACTCAGACGATGTGCGCGTCTTTGCCCAGGGCACGCCGCTGTTCTTTGAGAAGATAGACCTCAATGCCGTCATGGTGGAACAGCGGGCCGATCTTAATGTAGACATAGACATGCGCGGCGGGCGGGGAGCCTTGGATCTTAATCTGGCCGTGCTGCAGCCGCTGAGCGAGCGGCGCTTGGACGGAAATATTTCCCTCAAGGATTTGCAGCTGTCGCTGTTTATGGGCGTGGGCTCGTTGTTTAATGATCTCGACGGTCTGATCAATCTGGACGGCAAATTTGCCGGCACGGCCGCCAAACCGCTGTTTGTGGGCAAACTCACCGCCGCCGGCAGTGCCGAGCCGCGCTTTGATGTGGGGCAGGTGGACAGCTTTGATATAGTCCTGGACTCCACCGGCAGTCAGGGCAAATTGAGCGGCTATATAGGGCTCAATCACGGCAAGGTCAATCTCGACGGCACCCTGGACTGGTCCGACGGCGCCCTGGCCGCCCTCAGGGTCACTGCCGACAAGCTGCCGGCCTTCCTGATGGGCTTTGGTCAGGCTTATGCCGATTTGGATGTCAATGTGGAGTTTAATGACTACTTTAAGGTAGCAGGCACGGCAGCCATACCGCAGGCCTTAATCTCGGTGGGCGATATCAGCAGCTCCGGTGCCAAGCCCTCCTCTGATGAAATCCTGGTCCCGGAAGGCGGCACTTCAGTACTGCTGCAGCAGTCCTCGGCCGCAGTGCCCAGCGTGATCGATCTTACCGTTACCATAGGCGATGAGGTCAAACTCTCCGCCATGGGCCTGGAGTCCGGAGTGGAAGGACAGCTCAAACTCAGCAAGAGTCTGACGGACAGCGACATCTTTGCTTCCGGCAAGGTGGAGCTGACTGACGGCCGGGCCAATCTCTACGGCCATCACTTCTTTGTCAACTACGCCCGCGCCGGCTTCAACGGACCGGTGGCCAATCCCAGCCTGGATGTGGAGATCGTGGCCGATCCTGACGAAATGGAAGACAATGTAGAGGCCGGAGTAAGGGTGACCGGTGATGCCCAGAATCCCAAGATCACCCTCTTCTCCAAACCCTCCATGTCGCAGAACGAGGTGATGTCCTATCTGCTCTACGGCCACGGTCTGGACAAGAGCAGCTCGCTCAATGACAGCAGCAGCAACAGTGCCAGTATGCTGGTCAGCCTGGGCGTCAGCTCTGCCGGTGCCATAGCCAATTCCGTGGTGGGGGCTTTTGGCATGCGCAATGTGGAATTTGGCTCCTCCGGATCAGGCGATGATACTCAGGTGGAAGTGCAGGGCTACATCACCCGCAATATACGCGTAGGCTACGGCTATGGTGTCTTCAATGCCATAGGTGAGTTCAAGCTGCGCTATGAATTTATGCGCCGGCTGTATGCTGAATTTGCCTCCTCTCTCGAGCAGTCCGTGGATCTCATCTACAGCTTTGAGTTTTAGCCTGGCTGCCCCGGGCCGGCGCCTTGGTTGACAGGGCGCCGGCATAGGCTAAAATTGCAGGGCTGATTTGCGGGCGCTGCAGTTTTCCCGAATTTACCGCCCAAAACTCCGTACCTTCAGGAGGCAGACCTGAAGGAAGGACGGGAGTTTCATAGTTCCTTCCATATTTTTGATTTTAAGCAGAGGCATTTTAGTGAAGACCACCGAATTGAAACACAAGGACGGGCGGCGTGACCTGATTGACGGCAGTTTTGAGCTTGATTTTGCAGATCTGCAGTTGAATTTCGGCCAGCCGGGCTTTAACACCACCGCCGAGGTCCGGGCCCGCTCCTTTGCCATGCTGCAGCTGCGGGCGAAAAATGCCGTGCGGGCGCTGCTGCGCTCCCGGGATGAAAATCTGCTGGTGCTGTGCGGCAGCAACCGGGTGGATCAGATTAAGCTGGCCTCTGATCTGGTGCAGGAGCTTTCCGGCACCGGGCCCTGCATAGCCTATGCCCCCACCAAATTTGAGTTTTTCGGCACTCCCGAGCAGCCGGGACTGACGGCCGGCAGTTACGTCATAGTCATGCCCTGTACTCATTTGTGCGACCATCCCAAGTGGCTGGGAATGCTGGACGCCTGCCTGGCGCAGAACAAGTCCATGAAGCTGATTTTATGCGGTGACAGCGCAGACTTTGCTCATCTCTCCATGATCTGGCCGGCAGTGGACAATGCCCTGCATGCTGATGTGGCGCTGGATTTCCCGGCCCTGGGAGCCGTCAATCTGCTGGCCGAGCTGCTGGCCTCCTACAGGCAGGAGCTGCAGCTCAAACCCTTCGATCTGCCGGCAGTGCAGCTGCTGTGTCTGTGGTGTGCCCGGCAGAGCGGAGACAAGCGCTGGATCATGATTCCTGAGCTCAAGCTCAGATCCATAGCCGCAGAAGCCGATTTTTATGCCAAAGGCGAGGTGGTGGGAGCCCCGCAGGTCCTCAAGGCCATAGCGGCCACTGATTTTAGGGCCAATTTCCTGGCCTCGGTGGAATTACGCGAGTACAGAGACCGGCAGCTGCTGGTGGCCACGCAGGGCGCGGCAGTAGGGCAGATCAACGGTCTTTCCGTGGTGGGGACCTATGGCACCACCTATGAATTCGGCGATCCTGTGCGCATCACCGCCACCCTGCGGGCCGGCGGAGAGGGTGATGTGATAGACATAGAGCGCAAGGCCGAGCTGGCCGGACAAATCCATGCCAAGGCCATGATGATCATCAACGGCTATCTCACCAAGGAGTTCGGCTCAGAGCAGCCGCTGCCGGTCTCAGCCAGCCTGGTATTTGAGCAGTCCTACAGCGAGGTGGACGGCGACAGCGCTTCCCTGACCGGTTTGTGTGCCGTGCTCTCCTGCCTGGCCGGAGTGCCCATCAGGCAGGATCTGGCCGTCACCGGTGCTGTTGATCAATTCGGCCATGTGCAGCCGGTGGGCGGGGTTAATGAAAAGATTGAAGGCTTTTTCCGGGTCTGCCGCCTGCACGGGCTTTCCGGCTCGCAGGGCGTGGTCATACCCGAAAGCTGCATCAATCAGCTGGTCCTGCGTCCGTCCGTACAGCGGGCCATCAGGGATGGCCGCTTCCACATCTATACGGTCAATCACGTCACCCAGGCCATCAGGCTGCTGACCACCATTCCCTGGGGCAGCCGCGATGAGGAGGGCAGCATCTGCCAGCGCATCTTTACGCGCCTGGAGAACATCAGCATGAATGGGCACAACGACAGGCCCTGGTGGAAATTCTGGTAAGAAGCCGGCCGCAGCCTGCTCTTTCTTTCCCCCAAACCCACTCTTCTGCTCTGCCGCTGCCGCCCAGGCACCGGCAGTGTCATTTCATGCCCGGGGGTGCTGCTGCCAGTCCCATCAGGCCCCTCAGGGTCTAAAGGCTTGGGGCTTTGTCCGAAAACGTAAACGCACGCCGGGTCTGTCTGCAGACCTCCAAGATCGCGCACTGAAAGCATCTAGAATTTTTAAATTTTTTAAAACTA
>CAYRIZ010000053.1:0-14021 GCA_964424565.1 uncultured Enterobacterales bacterium | reverse complement strand
TCAACCCCTTGCTGGAAGTGGGTTTAACCGGGAAATTTAATCCCGAAAGTCGAGGAAAAAAGAAATTTATCTCGTCAAGCCGTCCCGGGAGTCGCTGCAGCACACACCGTAGGGACGGCTTTTTTGGCTGATGCCTCAGGCAAAGCTCTTTTCCAGTACCTGGTCTATGACACAGCCGCCCAGGCAGACTTCACCCTGATAGAACACTGCCGACTGTCCGGGAGCTGCGGCCAGTACCGGCTGATCAAATTCCACCTTCAGGTCGCCTGAGGGGAGGCGGCTTACCGTGCATCCGGCATCAGGAGCGCGATAGCGGATCTTGCAGGTGCAGTGCAGCGGCAGCTGCGGCACATCACAGATAAAGGTCTCATTGACGCCGGTCATCGCCCGGCAGTACAAGGCACCGCTGCTGTGGCCCTGGGCCACAATCAGCTGATTTTTCTGCAGATCCTTGTCCACCACATACCAGGCCTCGCCGCTGGAGTTTTTCACGCCGCCTATACCCAGGCCCTTGCGCTGGCCTATGGTGGCAAACATCAGACCGTCATGCCGTCCCAGCACCCGGCCGTCGGTGGAGACTATATCGCCGGGCTGTGCCGGCAGATACTGCTGCAGGAACTGATGAAAGCGCTTTTCTCCTATAAAACATATGCCTGTGCTGTCCTTTTTGCGCGCGGTGGCCAGTCCCAGCTGGGCGGCAATTTCCCTGACCTGAGGTTTATGCAGATGACCTACCGGAAAGAGCACCCGCGGCAGGACCCGGCCGTCCACGGCATGCAGAAAATAACTCTGATCTTTATTTTCATCCAGGCTGCGCAGCAGGCGTACTTTGCCGTCGGGATCGCCAAAGGAGCGCAGGGCATAGTGACCGGTGGCTATGAAATCGGCCTTGAGGATGCGGCAGGCATAATCAAAGAAGGCCTTGAACTTGATTTCCTTATTGCACAGGATGTCCGGATTGGGCGTGCGGCCGGCCTTGTATTCAGCCAGAAAGTTCTCAAACACCCGATCCCAGTATTCAGCCGCAAAGTTGATGGTTTTCAGCTCAATACCCAGCAGATCGCAGACCTTTTGGGCATCCTCGCGATCCTGCGCGGCGGCGCAGTAGCTTTCGGTGTCGTCCTCCTCCCAGTTTTTCATGAACAAGGCGGTGACCTTGAGGCCGTGCTCCTTGAGCAGGGCGGCGCTGACTGAAGAATCCACGCCTCCGGACAGCCCGAGAACTACATGGCTGCCGCGCAGGCTGGAGTAAGGTATTTGATAGTTGAAGTCGTTCATATCTCAGGAAAATTCTCAGGTGCAGTTCAGCCAAATCCCGGGGAGGTCTGAGCCCCCGCCGGCTGCAGGACTCTTCTACGGCTCCAGGAAATGGATCAGATCGAGAGGAAAACGCCGGCCGGCCAGATAATCCTGCATGCACAGGCCTACCAGGCGGGTGCGCCATTTGTCCTTGTGGGCAAATATTTCCTCCCGGCTGTACCAGGCGGCATTGAGGATTTCGCCGTCGGGATCGGCCGGATGCAGTTCAGAGGGGATCTGCTGCAGGCGGGCGGCAAAGCAGAAGCGGTATATGGTCTCGTAATCCTTGACATAATCATAAATGCCGGTCAGGGCGGTCAGTTCCACCGCGCAGCCGCATTCCTCGCGACCCTCGCGCAGTGCCGCCTGTATGATGCCTTCCCGGGCGTCAATGTGTCCCGAAGGCATGCCGAATACTTTTTTCCCGTATTCATCGAGCTCCTCTACCATGAGGAAGCGGTTGTCATGCTCAATGATGAGAGCTACGGTGGCAAATGGTTTAAAACGTTCAGACATGATGCAAAATCCTGTTTGACAGATTAGTGGCGCTGCCTATTGTACACGTATTGACCCGCGGCGGGGCGGCGCCGGCAGGGCTGTTGCTGTATTGCGGTGCAATTTGTACAGCCTGCTGCCTGAGCTCTCTTTTTTCCTGCTACAATGCCCCAAGAGGGGTCGTTATGCGGCCTTGATCACATTTTGGCTTCAGACAGATCAGAGGACATTATGACATTTAGCAGTGCAGTAAAAATACCGGCAGAGGGTTGTGGGATCAGCATGGATGCTCAGGGCCGCCTGCAGGTTCCCGACAATCCCATCATTCCCTTTATCAGAGGCGACGGTATAGGTGCCGACATTACTCCGGTGATGCAGCAGGTGGTGGATGCAGCCGTGCAGAAAGCCTACGGCGGCAGCAGAAAGCTCTGCTGGATGGAAATTTACGCCGGCGGACGCAGTGTGGAGACCTACGGCGAGGGCGTATGGCTGCCGGAGGAAACTTATGATCTGATCAAAAAGTACCATGTAGCCATCAAGGGCCCGCTGATGACTCCGGTGGGCGGCGGTATCCGCTCGCTGAATGTCAGCCTGCGTCAGCGCCTGGACCTTTATATCTGCCAGCGCCCGGTGCGTTATTTCAAGGGCGTGCCCAGCCCGGTCAAGCATCCTGAGCTTACCGATACGGTGATCTTCCGCGAAAACACCGAGGACATTTATGCCGGCATAGAGTGGCCGGCCGGCAGTGCCGAGGCAGATCGCGTGATCTCCTTTGTGGAAGAAGAGATGCAGGTGCACAAGATCAGATTTAAGCAGGACTGCGCCATAGGCATCAAGCCTGTATCCAGGGAAGGCTCACAGCGTCTGCTGCGTGCTGCCTTTGATTATGCCATAGCCCAGGATCGCAGCTCCGTGACCATAGTGCACAAGGGCAACATCATGAAGTTCACCGAAGGCGGCTTCAAGCAGTGGGGCTATGATTTGTGCATGCAGGAGTACGGCGGCGTGCGCGGCGAGGACGGCAGGGTGTACTTTGTCAATCCCCGTACCGGCCGGCAGATCATCCTCAAGGATGTCATAGCCGATGCCTTCCTGCAGAACATCCTGCTCTATCCGGCCGATTACGATGTGGTGGCCGCCTGCAATTTAAACGGTGACTATATATCCGATGCCTTGGCTGCCATAGTAGGCGGTATAGGCATAGCTCCGGGTGCCAATATAGGTGCCGACACCGCCATATTTGAGGCCACCCACGGCACTGCCCCGACCATAGCCGGCAAAGGCCTGGCCAATCCCGGCTCCATCATTCTCTCCGCTGAGATGATGCTGCGCCATATAGGCTGGAATGAAGCAGCCCAGCTACTGGTCAAAGCCATGGAAGAGGCCATAGGCAGCAAACATGTCACCCATGATTTTGCCATGCAGATGGAAGAGGCTCAGGAGCTGTCAACCTCCGAGTTCGGCCAGGAGCTCTGCCGCCGCATTGCCGGGCTCTAATCTGCCCGGACTGCCCGGAGTCTGTATTAGATAAGAAAACTCAAGCCCCGGACGGTTAAGCCGTGCCGGGGTTGTTTTTCCCATTCTGCCTGTTCTGCCTGCAGGACAGGACATTGCAGCAGGTAAGGGGATTTTCGGGACAGCAAAACACACTGCCCCTCTGCCAAAGGCGGGACAGCTGTAGGAGAGGATGGGCGGGATGCCCTCTTGTTTCAGGCTCACAGACCCTCTGCAGATCAGAGGGCCGTCTGCAGATCTCAGCGGGCGCGGAAGGTGATGCGGCCCTTGGTCAGATCGTAGGGAGTGATCTGCACGGTAACCTTGTCGCCGGTTAAGATGCGGATGTAGTTCTTGCGCATCTTGCCTGAAATGTGGGCCATTACTATATGGCCATTTTCCAACTCAACCTTAAAAGTGGTATTGGGCAGGGTTTCCAGTACAGTGCCCTGCATTTCAATGCTTTCTTCTTTTGCCATGATCCAATAATTTAATAACTTGCTTTTCCTCAGCCTGCCTGAGGTCCTTAAAAAAACAGCGCAATTATACGCCAAAAATTCCGGGTGCACACATTGCGGCAGGGAGTTTGCCTGTATTTTCGGCAGAATAAGGCCGCTCCGCCGGCTGCGGCTTATCAATCAGATCACGCAAATTTGTTAATCAGAACATTGTTTGCTCCTTATAAATATGATGCAATAATGCTCAGATTGTCATTTGATTTGACCTGACAAATATGTGTTGTTCTGAATATTCTGGAGGCAGATGAATGCGCAGAGCGGTAATTACGGGCTACGGCATTGTATCAAGCATAGGCAGGGGTAAGGCGGAAGTGCTTGCCTCTCTTGAACAGGGCCGTTCCGGCATTGTGCATGAAGACGAATTTGCTGAGCTGAAAATGCGCTCTCAGGTGGCAGGCAGGGTCAATATTGATTTAAAGGATTATATAGACAGGCGTGACCTGCGTTTTATGGGCGAGGCGGCGGCTTATGCATATATAGCCATGCAGGAGGCCGTGGAACATGCCGGACTTGAGCCTGCTGAGGTCTCCAATCCCCGCACCGGTATGATTGCCGGATCCGGCGGCGGCTCCACCAGGACCATAGTGGATTCCGCAGACATCCTGCGCAGCAAAGGCATTAAGCGCGTAGGTCCCTACGCCGTCACCAAGGCCATGAGCTCCACCGTATCGGCCTGTCTGGCCACCCCCTTTAAGATCAAGGGCGTATCCTATTCCATCAGCTCAGCCTGTGCCACCTCCGCCCACTGCATAGGCGCGGCCTGCGATGAAATTCTGCTCGGCCGTCATGACATCATGTTTGCCGGCGGCGGTGAGGCCTGTGACTGGACCATAGCCTGTCTGTTTGACGGCATGGGCGCCTTGTCCTCAGGATTCAACGATACCCCGCAGCTGGCTTCCCGTCCCTATGATGCCAAACGCGACGGCTTTGTGATCGGCGCCGGCGGCGGCATGGTGGTGATTGAGGAATATGAGCATGCCAAAGCCCGCGGTGCCCACATCATAGCCGAAATAGCCGGTTACGGTGCCTCTTCTGATGGTGCCGATATGGTAGCCCCTTCCGGTGAGGGTGCGGTGCGCTGCATGCGCCAGGCCCTGAGCACGGTCAGCGATCCTATTGATTATCTCAATACCCACGGTACGTCCACGGTGCTGGGTGATATTAAGGAGCTGGAAGCCGTGCGCGAGATCTTCGGGGAGCACTGCCCGCCGCTGTCCTCCACCAAATCCATGACCGGCCATGCCCTGGGAGCTGCCGGAGTCAATGAGGCCATATACTGCCTGCTCATGATGGAGCACGATTTTATTGCTCCCTCCATCAATGTGGAGGAAACCGATCCCCATGCCGCCGGCTTTGATATAGTCACCAGCCGCCGCAGCTGCCGGCTCAATACCATTATGTCCAACAGCTTTGGCTTCGGCGGCACCAATGCCACCCTGGTCTTAAAGCGCTGTGAAGACTAAGCCGGAGCAGGAGACTGATTGCAGCCATGGGCAGAGCAGAGCAGAAAGGCGGACGCCTGGATAAAATTCTGGCGCAGCTGCTGGATATTTCCCGCAGCGATGCGCAGGCTCTGATTAAGGCCGGAAGGGTAGCCGTCAATGAAGTGCCGGCTGTCCGGGCGCAGGACAAGGTACTGCCGGACGATCTCATTTATTTGGATGATGAATTGATTGAGGCGGCTGAGGCTGCTTCCCGGCGCCGGGTGATCCTGATGCACAAGCCGGCCGGCTGTGTCTGTGCCGACCGCGACCGCCTGCATCCCACCGTGCACAATTATCTTACCGATGTGCCGCACCGCGAGGAGCTGCACTGTGCCGGCAGGCTGGATCTGGATGCCTGCGGACTGATCATCATCACCGATGACGGGGCGCTGATTCACGACATCACCGCTCCCAAAAAGGGAGTGGTCAAGACTTATCTGGCCCATACCGATCGTCCGATCCCGGAAAATGCCCCGCTGCATTTTGCCCGCGGCATCAAACATCCTGAGGAAAAGGAGCGCTACCGGCCGGCAGAGCTGAAAATCACCGCCCCCTGTGAAGGCCTGGTGCGGGTTACTGAAGGCCGCTTTCATGAGGTCAAGCGCATGTTTGAGGTCACCGGCTGCACGGTTACTGCCTTAAAGCGCCTGGCCGCCGGCCGGCTGCAGCTGCCGGCAGATCTGCCCCCCGGGCAATTCCGGCTGCTGACTGAAGATGAAGTGGCGCTGATTTTTCAGGCCCCCGATCCTCTTTGACCAACCAGGCAGTTGCAGTCTGTCGCCGCGCTCAGCTGTTGAATACCCCGAAATGCTTTTTGGAAAATTCCACGCGCTGGGCCACAGTCATGTAGCGGCGGCGCGGCAGCTGTTCGATCAGCCGCAGGCGCGGCACCAGCCCGGCATTGTTGGCCGTCTGTATGGCCAGTCCCGGGCGGGCGTTGAGCTCCAGCAGCATGGGACCGCGATCCCTATCCAGTACTATATCCGTACCTATATAGCCCAGTCCTGACATCAAATGGCAGGAAGCGGCCAGATGCAGCACTTCATCCCAGTGCGGTACCTGCAGCTGCAGCAGATCGCGGTGGGTATCAGGATGCAGCAGTATGGGATCATTGTACTGCACGGCCCGCACCGCCCGGCCGGTACGCATGCAAATGCCCACACCTACCGCTCCCTGATGCAGATTGGCCTTGCCGTCCGAGGCTTTGGTGGACAGACGCATCATGCACATGACCGGAAAGCCCAGAAAGACTATCACCCGAGTATCCGGCACACCCTCGTAGGAATAACCGGAAAACACATCATCAAAGTGGATCAGATCCTCGATCAGGGCAATATCCTGCTTGCCGCTGAGGGAAAACAGCCCGGCCAGAATATTGGACAAATGCCGGCGCAGATCGAGCATGGATATAACCTGGCCTGAGCCTTTGACAAAGCTGTTGCCGCGGCGGTGGGTCACCACCAGAATACCCTTGCCGCCTGAGCCCTGAGCCGGTTTGATGCAGAACTCCTGTTTGTCTCCCAGGATCTCCAGAATACGGTCTATGTCATGCTGATTTTCCACCGTGCCTATAAGCACAGGTGAGCTGACCCCGTATTCCATGGCCATGCGCTTGGTCAGCAGCTTGTTGTCCACCAGCGGGTACAGCCTTCTTTTATTGTAGCGGCCTATATAGTTTACATTGCGCTGATTCATGCCCATGATGCCGTAGTGCATCAGGTCCAGCGGATTGGCATAATGCCTTATCTTTTGGGTAATAAACTCAAACATGTCTGTCCGCCGCCTCAGTCACGCCGATCCTGCCCGGAGAGGGGATCCTGCCTGTCTTCACCAGGCCGCGGCGGCAGCTCAGCTCCGCTGCGCAGGCGGTCATACAAATCGCCTGGCTTTTGGGCCGGGGTATTCTTCTTGATTTCCTGGCGCTCGCGTTTTAGGCGATCGGCCTCCAGCTCGGTTTCATCACCATTGCGGATGTTTTTGATGTTGACCGCCAGCGGCTTGAAGCGTTTGAGCTCGGACAGGCGGAAGCCGGTGTAATTGCCCATCAGCAGCACCAGGGACAAAATGATGAACTGCAGCCCGATGAAATTGAAGGTCAGATGGCGGATCAGCGCCGAATCCATGGCCACAAAGGCGCAGACGGCCACAAAGAGCGAACCGCCGCCCTGCTTTAGGACCTCATGATAGCCTTCTTCCTCCCACAATATGGACATGCGCTCTATGGTCCAGGCCAGGATGATCATAGGGAAGAAGGTGATCTTGATGCCCTCGGTCAGACCTATCTTAAAGGTGATCAGGGAAATGGCTCCTATGATGGCTATAACCGTGATGATCACCGCCGAAATACGCGCCACCAGCAGCAGATTAAGATGCGACAGCCACGAGCGCACCAGCAAACCTATGGCCACTATGGAGACAAAGCCGATCAGGCCTATGATCAGAGAGGTCTGCAGAAAGGCCATGGCAATCAGCACCGGCATGAAGGTACCTGAGGTTTTGACTCCCACAATCACGCGCAGGAAAACCACTATGATGACGCCTATGGGCAGCAGCAGGATGCTTTTGAACATGGACTGCTCCTCCAGCGGCATGGAGGATAAGGACAGGGCCAGCAGATCGGAATTACCGGCTGAGGCTCCGGCCTTAAGGGTGCCGGCCTGCACCGCCGGGATGGAGCTTTTGATCATGGAGAAGCTCACATGGGCATTGCTGCCGCCCTGCACGTCCAGCAGCGAGCCGTCGTGATTGATCCACAGCAGCTGATTTTTGCGCAGGCCGCTCTCCCCGCTGTTGGGGTCAAAAATACCGTAATTCTGGCCGTCAAACACAGCTATACGCGAGCTTAAGGTGCGGTTGCGCCTGGCATCTTCCAGATCCAGCACGCCCACTATACGGGAAGGGATCTTGGCCAGCTCCAGTATATGCACCAGCAGTTCCTCCCGGCGGTACTGCGTCAGCAGCAGGGCGGTGGTTTCCGGCTGGCGCTTGAGTTCATCTATAACCTGCAGGGTAAAGGAAAAGGGATTGGCCGAACGCTTGCGCGCGGCATCGGCAATCTCGCGCATGGCGGTGGCATAGGGCTCGGGCTCGGTATTCTGCTTGAGCTCGGGTATGGTCATGGTGCTTTCCTGGGCGCTGTCATCGCGCAGGAACTCCGCCCGGTAGTAAATGGTCTGCAGGCCTATGGGATTTCTTTTGGTCCACTCCACATAGGAATTGTTCTGCTTGAGCACGTAGGCAGTGCCAAAGCCCAGACTGGCGGTGGACTGGGATATTTGGGTAAATCCAGGCTGCACCGGCGGCATGGCCAGGTTCACGGTGGCGGCCCCCCTGCTGCTGGGCTCAAATTCCACCTTGGCTTCCACAGACCAGACTTCACGCTGCTGCCCGGGCAGAAAAGGGATTTCAAAAGTCACATGCTGATAGATCATCAGGAGCAGTCCGGCAACAAAAAGTACAGCTGTGACCAGATAAAAAACTCCGCGTGAGACCATGGTTGTTATTCCTTCAGGTTGGTTTGTGCCGACAGAAATTCACTTTCCCGGGATCGGCCGGGATAGGGATGAAGCCTAAATCAGGCAGTCCTGCCGCCGGCAAAGCCGCGGCCGGAGGCGGGGCATAGTGCCCCCGGGATAGGTGTTACTGACTGCTGTCTTCCTGCTGCTTTTTGAGATTTTCCACCACCTGCGGCAGGGCCTGACTGGGATCGGTGCCGAGGCTGGTATCTCTGCCCTCAGTAGGGTAGGCTATCTGGGCTTCAGTATTCTGCTGGCGTGCATCAAAATCGGCATTGGGATTGATTCCCTGTTTTTTCAGGGCATTGTAATCATCGCGGTTTAAGATGAGCAATCCTTCGGGATCTGCCCGCTCCTGTATATGACGGCGGGAGACATCCACCACGGCTATATCCTGCAGCAGGGTGCGCCCGATCAGCAGGGGATACTGCATGGCCGTGCGGTCGGTCAGGGTAAATTCGCTGGACGTGGAGTAGGAGCCGACCTTGATATTGAGGCTGACCACCGGCCGGCGGGTCAGGGTTTCCTTGGAGGACTGGCGGATATCTGAATAACGGACAAAAGGGGCCTCCAGCTGCAGTTCGCGATCATTGGCCCGCAGGAAGAAGCGGTACCAGCGGCGGCCGTTGCGTTCAAATTCGGTCAGATCAGCGGCACTGATGGAAGATACGGCAGCTCCGGTGTCAATACGGGCTTCTATGGTGGCATTGGCTTCCCGGACATAGATATACTCGTCTTCACCAAAAAACATCTTGCCGTCCGGGGTCTGCCTGTCGTAATTGCGCAGCGGAGTTACCGTGCTTACTCCGTCGGACAGAGGCGCGCCGTCACCGGCAAACAGGGAGTCCAGCAGAGACTGATTCTGGCGGCGCAGGGCCTTGATTTCATTGAGCAGGCTGCGTCTGAAGGCTTCATCTTCATCGGTCAGGATACGCACTTCGGCATTGAGCGCGCCTATCTGGGCCCGCTGTGAGCTCAGCTCCTCATTAATGCTCTGCAGAGTGCCGTCTATGGCTATGAGTCTGTCTGAAGTTTTCATCTGCTCTTCCAGATCTGCGGCAAAACTGCCGGCAGCAAACAGCAGCATGACCAAAAAAGCCGTAATTTTTCGCATTTATCAATCCCGGGTACGCATTAAAGGCGGAAAATCTTGTGCACTATAGCACTAAAAGCCGCAGCTATACACCACGGCACGAAATTTTGCTGCAGCGTCTGTTTACTTATTTTCCCTATGTCTGCTGCCCTGTTATTCTCCCGGGCGGAATCTTCCCTTGGGGGGCAGAACCCGCTGCCTTACTGCAGCAGATGGCGATGGGGCGGGGGATCTGCAATCTGTTCATCAAGACCTGCTATAAAGTGGCGGATGATGAACTCGCTGCGTTCAAACACCAGTTTGGCCTTGTGCTCCAGGTGGTCCATCTCCTCAAATTCATCTGGTTTGATCAGGCGGTTCTGGCTGAAATTGAGCCGGAGCAGACTGTCGGCCGGCAATATGGTGGACAGCACTTCAAAGGCAGTTTCCGACTGCAGCGAGGAGACAAATTCCGTCAGGGTTCTGATTTTCCAGCCGTTGAGCAGGCCCCAGCTGCGGGTGTTTTCGTTGTAGCACTCATTGAAGTGTCCGGTGCCTATGGAAATGATCCGCACATTGCGTATATCCACCTTAAAGTGCGATATGGCCTGCCCCAGGGCTACCTGACTGGGGTTATTGGCCCACATGCCGCCGTCGGCCAGCAGGTAGCCGTCCACTATGGTGGGATCAAAGTAGGTAGGGGCCGAGCAGGAGGCCAGTACGGCCTTGTACATAGGCAGTTTGGGATCGCACTCGTAGGATTTGAAGATATGGGCATGCCCGGTCTTGAGATTGGTGGTGGGAATGATCAGCGGCAGACTGGCCGTGTGCAGTTTGGTCTGGGAGAAAACTTGCCTTAATATGGCCTTGAGGCGCATAATGTCATACGGACTTTGCAATGCCTTCTCAATGAGCCTGGGCCCCAAAAAAAATTTGCGGCTGAATATAGAAGGTCCGGCAGACCGGTAAAGCGCAGTGATGTGCTCCGGAGTCATGCCAGTACTGAGACACGCTGCAATAATGGCGCCGGTACTGGTGCCGGCAAGCAGGCTTACCTTTGAGAGCAGTGGATACTTGGCAGCAATGAGTTCAAGCATTTTTGCGGCAAAAATGCCGCGAATCCCTCCGCCGTCTATGGCCAGAATGACAAATGGCTGCATCGCTTACAGGTCCCGTCCTTGTTCTTTGTAGGTTAATAGTCTCAGCAAGTCAGCTGACGACCTGATTTTAGCCTGCAATGATTTTGCAAAATCGCATATAAGCCACAAAATTGCGGATTTAGCGCAGTTTTTTAATTTTTTGCAAAAAATGAGGTCAAAAATGAGCGATAACACCGAACTTTCCAATTACGAAAAAATGCGCCGCGGCATGTGGTATGACGCCGGCGCCGGAGATCCGGTGCTGACTGCGGCCCGTCAGAACATCAAAGACAAGTGCATGTACTACAGCACCATCAGCTTTTCCGATACCGCAAAGCTGCAGCAGTGCCTGCGGGAGATTTTCGGCTCCATGGGCACGGGAGTGGAGGTAATGGCCCCGCTGATGTGCGATTACGGCTGCAATGTACATCTGGGCAATAATGTCTTTTTAAACCACAACACCTACTTCATGGACACCAATGACATCACCCTGGGAGACAGGGTTTTCGTCGGTCCCAATGTGGGCTTTTACTGTGCCGCCCATCCTATAGATGCCGTGCAGAGAGCCAAAGCTTATGAGAAGGCATTGCCCATTACCATAGGCAGCGATGTGTGGATTGGCGGCAATGCCGTCTTTATGCCCGGGGTGACTGTAGGCTCCAATGTGGTGATCGGCGCCGGCTCCGTGGTGACCCGTGACATCCCCGACAACTGCGTGGCCGTGGGCAATCCCTGCCGGGTGATCAGGCAGCTGCCGCCCATAGAGCAGGAGCAGTAAATAAAACTCCCCGAGTTTGTCATACCACACCTGCAGAAAGGGCCCCGGTCGGGGCCCTTTTTACCAGTGTGGTTAAGGTTTCAATCAGCAGTTGATGGGCGCGCCCTCAACCGGGGACCTGCCCTTGAGCAGGAAGACCACCAGGCAGAAGGCAGCCACGGCAATACCTATGATATCGGAAACCATGATGTTGATGCCAAAGCCCATGTTGGGCTCATAGCAGATGTAGGTGACGCAGGCGGCAGTGATCAGCGTGGCCGGTATGGAGCAGATCCAGTGCAGCAGGTTGCGGCGGTACATATAGGCGGCGGAAGTCCACAGCATGATGGCCGCCAGAGTCTGATTGGACCAGCCGAAGTAACGCCAGATGATGTTGAAGTCGATCTGCGACAGGGCTATGCCTATGGCAAACACCGGGATGGCTATATACAGACGTCTTACCGGTTTGGTCTGATCCTGCTTGACTATTTCGGCTATGGTCAGACGGGCTGCACGGAAGGCGGTGTCACCTGAGGTGATGGGCAGCACGATCACGCCGAGTATGGCCAGCACGCCGCCGAAGGAACCCATCAGGGCAAAGGAGCTGTCATAGACCACAGCTGAAGCAGTGCCGGCATTGATGGTTGCATCCAGGGTGATGGGATCCTGATAGAAGGTCATACCCACAGTTACCCAGACCAGGCCAATGAAGCCTTCAGCAATCATGGCACCGTAAAAGACCAGACGGCCGTTCTTTTCATTGGCTATGCAGCGGGCCATCAGCGGGCTCTGGGTGGAATGGAAGCCGGAGAGGGCACCGCAGGCTATGGTGATGAACATCAGCGGCCACAGCGGCAGCTCTTCAGGATGCTGATTGACGCCCCACTCAGCCCAGGAGAAGAACTGATCCGGCATCTTGATGAACATGGTGGCGGTAATACCTACGGCCATGATGATGAGCAGCGCACCGAAGAAAGGATAGATGCGGCCGATCAGCTGATCTATGGGGAGCAGGGTGGCCAGGAAGTAGTAAATGAAGATGACGCACAGCCAGAAGGTGAAGTCCAAAGTCTCCGGAGTCAGTCTGGCCAGCAGGCCGGCCGGAGCGGTGGCGAACACCACGCCGACGAGCACCAGCAGCACCACGGCGAAGATGCGCATGATCTGCTTGGCTATGCTGCCCAGATTGTAGCCTACTATGTCAGGCACATTGGCGCCCTTGTAGCGTACGGAGAGCATGCCGGTAAAGTAGTCGTGCACGGCACCGGCAAAAATGGAGCCGAAAACCACCCACAGCAGGGCGGTGGGGCCGTAGAGGGCACCCATGATCGGGCCGAAGACCGGACCGACACCGGCTATATTGAGCAGCTGAATGAGCCAGATCTTCCAGGTAGGCATGACCACATAGTCTACGCCGTCATTGATTTCCACGGCAGGAGTCTTGCGGTTGGGATCGGGCTTGAAGATTTTTTCTACTATACTGCCGTAAATAAAATATCCGGCCAGCAGACCTATTGCGGCGATGATAAACCACATGAATCTAGGCATGTTAAGTATCCCCTCAACGTTCTTTTATTATCAGGTTACTCCCGGGCAACCTTTCCAGGCATCACTTTTAAAATTTGCCCGAAATCAAGTATAGAGCAAGCTGAAAAACGGGGGGATCGGCCGTATTTCGGAAATTTGAGCTGCGTGTCAAATTTGCAGCTGAGGCCTGTATGAAGTTTGCGGTGGATCCAATTGTGCCTTACGCGTGCTTTTGCGAATACTGTAAACAGTGTACAGAAAATCAAAAATCCGCGGTTTATGCCCCAAAATGGGGGTTACAGCAGGAGATAGCGGCTATAGCGGATTTTGCGGCTGCAGCGCACCAAGTCATCTGCTCAATTAAGGCAGTATGCCGGCTGCAGGGGCCGCAGCCTCGTGGGTTCTTTTAGTGCTGCAGCAATACTTTTCTCAGACTCAGGACTATAAAAATTCTTTCACTGCCTCTGCCTGCAGGCGGCAGGGCCGGCCGGAGACCTGTACAGCGGAAGTACAATATTTAGTGACAGTTCTTGCAATAGTGTATTTATTAGCATAAGCTCACCATCGTGAAATCCTGCTAACTTAAGTTAAGTAAGGTTAATGCAGGTTACTTTGCTGCAACTGCAACCGGGCTCATCTCAGGCAGACCTGGTCTGGGCTGCAGTAAATCTCGACTTTCGGGATAAGAAAATCCTGATAAACCCACTTCCAGCAAGGGGTT
>CAYRIZ010000052.1:0-15256 GCA_964424565.1 uncultured Enterobacterales bacterium | reverse complement strand
GTGATGAAAAGTTCATTTTAGAAAATTCTTAAAATCTGCTGCCCAATGTCAGCTTATGCCTGCAGGGCATGGGTTTTGAACACCAGCACATTAAAGGACAGCGGTGCCACACTGATCTTAAGCCCATCCCGGCCGGCGGGAGTGACTGCCTGCGGATGCATGGTCACGGCATCAGGCTGCTCAAAGCTGTTGGCCGCATTGAGATCGGGACCGGACAGCACCTGATGCAGCTGCAGCTGCGGGGCGGCAAAACCGTCAAAAGTGCAGTCTACTACCGCTTCATCCTGATCGGATATATTGAGCACAAACAGCGTCAGCTCCCCGCGTTCGGCATTGAACACAGCCGCACTCTGCAGCATTTTGGCCTCACCGTGCACAGTATCGAGCACAGGTACCCGGGCCGGTAGCTGCAGGGCCTGGCCGCGGCCGTAGCGGCTGACGTAATAGAAGGGATGGAAGATGCTCTGGCAGATCACCCCGCCTCCTTCCCGGGTAAAGATGGGCGCTATGACATTGACCAGCTGGGCCAGGGAAGCCATTTTGACGCGATCGCAGTTGTTGATCAGGGTGATCAGCAGACCGCTGAAGGCCAGGGCATCGGCCAGGGTATAAATCTGCTCCAGCAGCGGCGGATGTTGGGCAAAGCGGCGGCTGGGATCGGCATCAAAGTAGTTGGTCCACGGCTCGGCAATATTGGACCAGATATTGTATTCATCAAAGGAGATCATCATGGTCTTATGGGAGCGCAGTTTGGCTTTGACGAAATCGGCTGTGGCGGTAATGGTGTGAATGAAGTCATTCATCAGCACGCCTGAGGCCAGAAAATCGGTGATTTTGCCGGTGGTGTTCTCAAAGTAATGATGGCAGGACAAAAAGTCTATGTGATCATACAGCCCCTCGAGCACCACGCGGTCCCACTCGGGATAGGAAGGCAGAGCCGTGGTGGCACTGCCGCAGCCTACCAGTTTGATCTCAGGATCTACCCAGCGCATGATCTTGGCGGTCTCACGGGCTTTCTTTACATAATCCTCAGCCTCAAGATGGCAGGTCTGCCAGGGGCCGTCCATCTCATTGCCCAGGCACCACAGCTTGAAGTTGTAGGGCTCCTCCCGGCCGTGCCGGCGGCGCAGATCTGCCATGGCAGTGCCTGATTTGATATTGCAGTACTCTATGAAGTAGCCGGCCTCCTGCGGGGTGCCGGTGCCTAAGTTTACCGCCACCATGGGGCTTAACTGATAGTCCTGGCACCAGGTATAGAACTCATCTATGCCGAACTCATTGCTTTCAGTGGACAGCCAGGCATAATCCAGGCGTACCGGACGCTCACTCCTGGGGCCTACGCCGTCGCGCCAGTTGTAGCCGGACACAAAGTTGCCGCCGGGGTAGCGCACGGTGCTGATGCCCAGCTGCCTGATCAGCTGCGCCACATCCTGCCGGCAGCCGTGCTGATCTGCTGTAGGATGCCCGGGCTCATATATGCCGGTGTAGACGGCGCGCCCCAGGTGCTCAATAAAGGAACCAAAAATCTCATCCTCCACGCGGGAAATATAGTTGCCTTCCACCAGGATGTAATGAATATTCTGCTGCATAGTGTGATCCTCTAAAATTTGTCATACCTAATCTCAGGACTCAGACCTGTTTGGCTGCCCCGTAGAGATCGCGGCTGATGCGCTCCATGGTCGGACGGGTCAGTTTGAACAGGAAGTGGGTGACCAGGAAACAAAGCAGATAGCCTGCAGCCGGCACCCAGGTCATCAGGGCATAGATGCCGTCTATGGCCGCTGCAGTCTGCTGTTCGGCATTGGCCTCATAGCCGGACACCGACAGTACCAGCCCCACCAGGGCACCACCTACGGCCAGCGCCAGCTTCAGGGTAAAGAGATGGCCGGAAGCGCACAGGGCTGAGGCGCGCTGCCTGAGCTTCCACTCGCCGTAATCGTCAACATCACCTATAAAGCTCCAGACTATGGGGGCGCAGATCTGATGGATGATGGACAGCACTATGAAGACGGCGTAAATAAGCACAATCTGATCTGAAGGGATAATCAGCAGGATGAGGGAGAGCACCAGGCAGATGATCTTGACCCACTTGTAGACTGAGACCTTATCGTAGCGGTTGGTGAAGAAAGAAGTCAGGGAAGCACCGCCTACATTGCAGATCAGGCCTACAGTCAGGAAGGCTGTGGCCCCGGCATCGCCGAAGCACAGTACATATTTGGCAAAGTAAATGGTGGCGGCACCGCGGACAAATGAAGGAATGCAGTCCAAAAACATCAGGCTGATGCTCACGAACCACTGATCATTGCGCATAATGGTCCTGAAGTTATTCAGCAGGCCCTTTTGTTCCTCCTGCGGATAGATGCGCTCGCGGGTGGAAAAGACGCAGAAGGCAAACAGTACCATGGCGATCACGGCAAACAGGGTGATCACCCAGAAGAAGCCGGTCTGCCGGTTCACTTCCCCGCTGGCATCAGCCCCGAAGATATTGACCAGCGGCAGCAGGGTCACGGAGCAGAAAATGCTGGCCAGACCGGCGCCGACAAAACGGAATTTCTGGCAGGCCACGCGGTCCCGCGGATCGGCGGTGATCACGCCGCCCAGGGAGCAGTAAGGAATATTGACCCCTGAATAAAGCAGAGACAGCAGCAGATAGGTCAGAAAAGCGTAGACCGTCTTGGCAGTGTCTGAAATATCCGGGGTATAAAACATGATCATGCAGGAAGCCACGAAAGGCAGGGTCATGATCGCAATCCAGGGACGATAGCGGCCATAGCGCGAGCGGGTCTTGTCAATCAGAGCCCCGTAAATGGGGTCGAAGAAGGCATCGACAAAACGTACCACCAGGAACATGGTGGCCACCACGGCCGGAGTCAGACCGAAAATATCGGTGTAATAGAAGGAAAGAAAGTAGGTGATCGGGTTGAACAGCATATTGCATGCGGCATCACCGGAACCAAAACCGGCTTTTTCCCAAAAACCCAGCTTATGCGACTGTATAGTCTGAGCCATGTGTAAGACCTCCTGAAATTTGCTTTTTTCAATATGTTTGCGGGAATTTTAGGAAGCCCTCTGCCCTGTATTTGTGAGCTGGATCAGTCAAAACAGGGTAGCTGCAGCCGGCATTCCGGTCTCATGCAATTTTTTTCGTCTCAGGATCATTTCTGCCGCGGGATGCCGGATTTACAGGGCCCGGGTACGCTCACCGGACGGGGGAATAAAGCACGCAGCCGCGCCAAAATCAGTTAAAATCCAGGCAATAGTCCTGCAAAGGTGGGTATGGGACAGAGGGGGAAAAAATGGACGTGCGCAGCCTGTTTGGCGATCTTTTTGCCTGCGTGCTTCTGCCATGCTTTATCATCAGCCCGTCCGGCAGCATAGAGGAGGAGTATCTGCCGCATGGGTGTAAATTTGGTAATGAGGCCAGGCAGCAGGTGCTGACCCTGGCCGGCGCCTGCAGGCGCTCGGTGGGAGATCCGCAGTTTTTTACCGCCGATGAGACTTATGCCGCCCTGCGTCTGCCCGATCGCCGCCTGCTGCTGATCCTGGACCGCCCCGTCCCGGCTGGCGGAGCCGATGCGGACGCCAGGGGAGAAACAGTAAATCCCTGCTGCCGGCAGACGGTTAACCTCTTTCTGCGCCTGATGCGTGAGCTGTGCCTCAGGGATGAACTGCCCAATGCCGACTATCAGGAGCAGGCTTCCCGCAGCGGCAGCTTTGTGCCGCCTGAATTTGAAGTGTCGCCCAGGACCGATAAAATCAACACGCACAATCAGTACCGCCTGGAGGTCTTCATGCTCGATGCCGTGACCGAGGGCAATGAGCAGAAATTAAACTATGCCATGTCCCTGCCGGCCGGCGGAACTTTTGGGGTGCTGGGCCCCACAGAGGACCGCTCCATGCGCAATTTTGTACATTTGATCAATGTGCTGTGTTCGCGCGCGGCCATACGCGGCGGCGTTTCCCCGGAAGAGGCCTACACTCTTTCCGACAAGCTCTTTATGGCCACCGAACTGCTGCCGCCGGCCAAAATCAATCCCGAGCTGTGCCGCAAGGCGGCGCTGGCTTTTCTGCATCAGGTTCAGGCCTATCACAAACAGAACAAAAAAATCAGTCTCAACAATTATGTGCAGGAAGCGCAGAACTATATCCTGCGCCGGCTGTTTGATGATATATCGGTACAGGACGCAGCTGATCACTGCGGCATCAGCGCCGACTATCTGCAGAAGCTCTTCCGCCTCAACACCGGCCTGAATGTCAGTACCTTTCTGCAGAATGAAAGACTGAAGGTCTCCTGTGAGCTGCTGTCGGAAAGCCGCCTTAAGGTCAATGAAATTGCCTCCCTGCTGCATTTTTCCTCGCCTCCGCACTTCTGCCGCGCCTTCCGGCAGCTGTTTGGGAAAAGTCCGCTCATCTACCGCCGGCAGCATCTGAAAAAAGTCAGTGTTTAGGCGGCAAAATCCGCTGTCCCCCTCTTTTGAGGGCTGCCGCTTTTGCTTTAGACTATAAAGCCGATAAGAACAGAACTTTTTGCTGCTTTCAGCATTTTCCAACCAAGGAGGAGGTGCAGCGATCCCTGAGATCTGATCTGCACCTGTAAAGCATGAGCGACATAGCACACGAAACTTTGGCATTAGCCGCCCTGTTTCAGGCCTGCACGCAGATACAGCGCACGGCCCGTACCGGTTTTGTCGATCCCCACGCAGCGGCAGCGGTGATCCGCGGACTGATCATCACCAATCCCCGGAGCTGTGAGGATATCTACGCTCCCAACTCGCTGCTGGTCGGCTTCCGTCAGGTGGCGGCATCCTTTAGTTCATCTGCTGCGGACAAGACTCCGGAAACCGTGGAAATCACCAAAAATGCCTTCAAGATCATCTCTTTGGAGCTGACCATTGAAAAAAATGCGGCAATATTCAACAAACTGGGTCAGGATATTGACGCCGTCCGGGAGAGCATACTGCGCCGCTATCCTGATTATGAAAGCGGCCGGGCGGATGTGGTGCTGAGCCAGGACTGCCTGCATGATTTTGACACCCTCTATCAGTCCTTAATCACCGACAACTTCCCGCGGGTGATGATCTACGGTGAGGAGGAATATTTGAACCGGACGGAAAATCAGGAAATGATCCGCACCCTGCTGCTCGCCGGCATCCGCGCCTGCGTGCTCTGGCGTCAGGTAGGCGGCCGCCGCCGTTACCTTTTCTTCCGCCGCCGGGCCATAGTGGATTATGCCCGCAAGGCTGCCGGTGCTGGCTGATGCCTGACGGCCCTGCCATGCTATAATCAGGCACCAAAATTTTGCGCAGGACAGCCCTGCAGGACCTGTTTTTTGAGGATTTATCCATGCAATTATCTGAATTAACCGCAATTTCACCCATTGACGGCCGTTATGCCGGCAAAACTGCGGAACTGCGTCCTATATTTTCTGAATACGGATTAATGCGCTTTAGGGTGCAGGTGGAGCTGACCTGGCTCAAGCATCTGGCCGCCTGTGAGCAGATCACTGAGCTGAAGCCTTTTTCTGCTGAAACCATTGCCTTTATTGACGGTATCATGCAGAACTTCTCAGAAGAGGATGCCGCAGACATCAAGAGACGTGAAGCGGTGACCAATCACGACGTCAAGGCCGTGGAATACTTCCTCAAAGACAAGGTCAAGGGCAATGCCGAACTGGAGGCAGCAAAGGAATTTATTCACTTTGCCTGCACCTCCGAGGACATCAACAACAATTCCCATGCCCTGATGCTCAAAACCGCCCGCGAGGAAGTGCTGCTGCCCTTAATGGACAAGGTGATTGCCGAAATCACCCGCCTGGCCCACACTTATGCCGATCTGCCCCTGCTGGCCCGTACCCACGGTCAGCCGGCTTCCCCTACCACTCTGGGCAAGGAAATGGCCAATGTGGTCTACCGTCTGCGCCGGCAGCGCGATCAGGTGGCAGCAGTGCAGATCATGGGCAAGATCAACGGCGCCGTAGGCAACTACAATGCTCATCTGTCCGCCTATCCCGATGTGGACTGGTATGCCTTCTCCAAGGCCTTTGAGGAAGATCTGGGTCTGACCTTCAATCCCTATACCACGCAGATCGAGCCGCATGACTATATTGCCGAGCTCTTCAATGCCCTGCAGCGCTTCAACACCATAGTGATCGATTTTGACCGCGACATCTGGGGTTATATCTCCTACGGCACCTTCACGCAGAAGACCATAGCCGGAGAGATCGGCTCCTCCACCATGCCCCACAAGGTCAACCCCATTGATTTTGAAAACTCCGAGGGCAATCTGGGCCTGGCCAATGCCGTCTTTGCCCACCTGGCCGCCAAGCTGCCCATATCCCGCTTCCAGCGCGATCTGACCGACAGCACCGTGCTGCGCAATCTGGGTGTGGCCTGCGGTTATTCCATACTGGCCTGGAAGTCCACCTTAAAGGGCATCAGCAAGCTGCAGGCCAATGCCCAGCACACTGCCGATGAACTCGATCACAACTGGGAAGTGCTGGCCGAGCCTTATCAGACCGTGATGCGCCGCTACGGTATAGCCAATCCTTATGAGAAGTTAAAGGAGCTGACCCGCGGTCGTGCCGTAACGCAGGAGATCATGCAGAACTTCATCGACACTCTGGAGATCCCTGAAGAAGCCAAAGCCAGACTGCGCGAGCTGACCCCGGCTACCTACACCGGCCGTGCCGCCAAGTTTGCCTCTGAGATCTAACAAGGTCCCGGGTTGCTGTCCGCAGCAGGACAGCAATCTTCACAGGGAAACAGCCTTTCCCTGCCGGCCGCCCCGCGGGGCGGCTTTCTTTTTTCTGCGGGATGTTTGGGCGGAAAGGAGGAAAGAGGAGGACTGCGGCCTACAGTACGTCTTCTTCCTCAGGCAGAAACCACTGGGCATGGGCCCGGCGGATGGGAATATAGGTGGCCAGAATTTCGTGCAGATGCCGGCGCAGCAGCTCTGCCGCCTCGGATAATCTGCCTTGTGCGAGCTTGTTCCCTATCTGCTCGTGTTCTACAATCAGCTCTGATACCGGAGATACGCTCTCATGGGAGAGATAACGGATGCGATCCATCTGCCCCTTGATGCTCTGCACCGTGTTCCAGGCCATGGGACCGCCGGAAAATGAGCAGATCAGGCGGTGAAACTCATCATCCTTTTCCAGAAAAATCTGCCCTTCCTGCTCTCCTGATCCGCTGTGCTCCATCTGATGCTGCTCCTGCAGATTTTGCTCCAGGGCATTCAGCACCGCCTGACGCTCGGCTGCTTCCAAATTGTCGGCATTGAGCAGCGAGGCTGTTTCTATAGCCGTACGAATAAAGCAGATCTGCTTTAAATTAGACACGGAGATCTTCTGTACCACATTGCTGCGCTGCGGATAGACTGCCAGCAGTCCCTCCACCCGCAGGCGCATCAGCGCCTCGCGCACCGGCTGCCTGGAAACCTCAAAATGCTGGGACAGCTCATTTTCAGAGAAGGCAGTTCCCGGTTTGATCTCAGTGTTGACTATCTGCCGGCGCAGAAAATCGTAGATCTGAGGGGCCAGAGGTTTATCGGTTTGAATACGGCATTTTTTTAAGGAAAGCTGCTGGCGCATAACTGCTCCTTTGATTTTGAGATGAGAGGTCGGCCGGCTGTGCCTTGATCACAGCCGCAGATCGTCCTGCTTTACGGAGCTTTCCGTAAAGCACTGCAGAAAACACTATCTTCTGATAATACAACACAAATCACATTTATGCAGACAGCAGGGCCGGCGGCGGTAAATAAAAAACTGCCAATAAAAGGAGAAGAAGGAGAAAAATCCTGCAGATCGGATTGGGCAGGACTTTCAGGGAAGGGGTGACACAGCACAAACTACCCGTTTGAGGATAGTCAGGCTGTGTCGGCTGAACAGACAGCGTCGGGAATTGTAAAGATTGCTATGTCCTCTCCGGCACTGTCCGTGCATGGGATAACAGGCGCCCTGGCCTGTGCAGGATTACAGATACTTCTGCAGCACTGCTCTTACAGCGCCGGGTCCGGCAATCATTTCAGCAAAGAGACCTTCAACTTTGCAGCCCAGGCCGGCGGCATAGAGATCCACACCAAACAGTGAGCTGTTGGAGAGGATATCCTTGAGCTTGTCGCCTACGCTGTCAGGCTCGCCGAACTTGATGCCGGCCATCTTGCCCTGCAGCTCGCCGTTGAGCGGATCATCGGAGAGTTCAAAGGCCTGACCATTGTCGTCCACGGCCAGCAGATAACGCAGCCAGCCGGCTATGGCTATAGGCAGAGCAATCAGCTTGGAGGCATCCAGACCCTTCTTCTGATAATTCTTTAAGGTCTCACCAAAACGCACCGGCACTTTTTGTGAGGTATCGGTGGCTATACGCTGCGGGCTGTCCGGCAGGCACTTGTTGGTCAGACGCTCCTCTATGACCTCGGTCAGGAAGTCGCGGGGGCTTAAGATCTTGGGATCATCCACTACCGGCAGACCTTCATCGTAGCCGAGCTTTTTGACCAGCTTGACCAGATCGGGATCATCCATCTCAGCGCTGATGCGGGTGTAGCCGAATACGCAGCCGAGCACGGCCAGAGCGGTATGCAGCGGATTGAGGCAGGTGGTGACCTTCATGCGCTCGCACAGATCCACGCCTTCCTTGTCGGTAAAGAGCACACCGGCCTGCTCCAGCGGCGGACGGCCGTTGGGGAAGTCATCTTCCACCACCAGATACTGCGGCTTTTCGGCATTGACGAAAGGAGCAATAAAGGAGCCGCGGGCGGTCTTGAGCGGATCCATGCCGCCTATGCCCTTGTCCTTGAGCATCTGGGCAATTTCCGGATCCGGACGCGGTGTGATCTTGTCGATCATGGTGCAGGGGAAGGAGACCTTCTTGCCGTCGCTGAGGTAATCGATGAAGTCCTGGCCTACAAAACCCTTGTCCTTCCAGGCAGCAGCTATGGTCAGCACGGCGGACTTGACCTTGTCGCCATTGTGCGAGCAGTTGTCCATGGAGACTATGGCTATGGGGAAGGCACCGGCCTTGAAGCGGGTCAGCAGCAGAGCGGCGGTCTGGGACATGGCGTGACGGCACTCGGCCGGACCATTTTCAATATCCTGCTGTACCTGGGCAGTCAGTCCGCCGTCCATACCGTAAATGGCATAGCCCTTCTCGGTGATGGTGTAGGAGAGCATCTGCAGCTCCGGGTTGGCAAAAATCTGATGGGATTTTTCTTTGTCGGCCGGAGCGGTGCCGTTGAGCTTGAGGCCGTCCACCACGGAGCCGATCACCCGCAGCACGGTGCTCTTGTCCGGCATCAGGGTGACCTCCATGGTCAGATGATCATGAGGCTTGTAGACATCATCGATAATGGCACCATCATAGCAGGAGATGGTCTGAATGCCTGACTGCTGCAGGCCCTTGTTCAGCAGATCCTGCTGCAGTGAAGCCACAAAGCCGCGGAAAATATTGCCGGCTCCGCAGTGCATCCACACCGGATGGGCAAAGGAGTTTTCCTGCACAGCCTTGACGTCATAGGCCGGCAGCTCAACTCCGGCGGCGGCAAATTCGGCTTTGTTCTCGGTAATGCCCTTTAAGGAAACTTCCAGCATGTTTAAAAATCCTCGTTGGTGACACTCAGGGCGCGGTCGCGCCCTTATTCTGTTCAGACAAGGCCCGAAACCTGCAGTTTCGGGCCGGGCTTATGCTTTTACTGTCTGTGCCTGCAGCATCAGCCAGCGTAAGGAGCAGTGACGGAGTTGATGTTGTCAGGGAAAGGCATGCCCTTGCCCTTGCGGATGGCTTCCTCGAGGCCGATTAAGTAGGTGGCACCCAGAGCGCGGTCATACAGGCCGTAACCCGGGCGGGCTCTCTCGTCCCAAATCTCACGGCCGTGGTCAGGACGGATGACGCCGTTGAAGCCCACTTCAACCAAAGCCTTCATGATCTCATAGAGATCGAGGGAGCCGGTGTGGGACACATGAGAGGACTCATGGAACTGATGATCGCCGGTGAAGAGCACATTGCGCACGTGGGCAAAGTGGATGCGCGGACCGATCTTAGGGTTGCGGATTATGGTCGGGATGTCATTGCAGGGGTTGGAACCCAGAGAGCCGGAGCAGAGGGTGAAGCCGTGCAGCGGGCAGTCATTCATTTCGGCGATCTTGACCAGATCAGCCTCGCACTTGGTGATGCGCGGAATGCCGAACAGATCATAGGACGGATCGTCAGGGTGGACGGCCATCTTGATGTTGTATTTCTGGCAGGTAGGCATGATGGCGTCGATGAAGTACTTGAAGTTGGCGCGCAGTTCATCGTCACGCATGCCCTTGAACTTGTTGATCTGAGCGGTGATCTCATCGCGGCGGTTTAATTCCCAGCCCGGCATTTCAAAGCCGTTGGAGTTCTCGGCTATGCGGTCAAACATTTCCTCGGCCGACAGACCTTCAATGGTGGAGCCGTCATAGGCCAGGGCGGTGGAGCCGTCGGGCAGCGGCAGGGCCAGATCGGTTCTGGTCCAGTCAAATACAGGCATGAAGTTGTAGCACACCAGATGTATGTCGCACTTGCCTACGGCTTCCAGAGACTTGATGTAGTTTTCAATGAGTTCATCACGGTTGTTGGCGCCGTATTTGATGTCCTCATGCACATTGATGCTCTCAATGCCCAGGAGCTTTAAGCCGGCCTTTTCCACAACAGCCTTGCGCTCACGTACCTGCTCCTCAGGCCAGGGCAGACCAGCCGGAATTTCGTGCAGAGCAGTGATGACGCCTTCCATGCCGGGAACCTGGCGAATCTGCTTTAAAGTAATGGAGTCCATATCCGGACCGTACCAGCGCATAGTCATGTGCATCATGATGGGGGTTCTCCTTTTGTTGTTAATGCGGGGTCTCAATCAGAGGGGCTGGACCTCACTATAACATCTGATGACTTAAATTCCTGTGGCGGTCTTGCAAGACTGTAATCAATGCCGCAATTTTACCGGCTCTTTACTTGGTCTGACCGTATGTACGTATTCTAGTATACAAGTTGTATAAAATGCTGAATTTATTGTAATTTTGTGATCTGTAAGAGGTTTTTGACTGGCAGCAGCCGGAAAGTGTGAGCGCGCCTGCTGCCCTGCCTGATAGCAGGCGGCCAAAGGAGAGGCAAAGGATTTAAGGCCGGCAGCTGCGGCCCTAAAGTGTGAAGTTGATCAGATCTTTTTTGTTCAGCCGGCAGGATGATCCGGCGGCGAGCGGCGGGACAGGCGCCGGCGCAGAGCCGGAGCGGCGGAAAAGAGCCAGGCAGCTGCTGCTATAATCACCAGGCCGGAGATGCTGATCAGCCAGCGGGTGGGACCGGCGGCAGTAAGGCGGGTATCATGCCAGGCATTGACAAAGATCCCGGCCCGGCAGCCGCGGGCAGAGCAGTTGATCTCCCTCCCGAAGGTGCCCTGACTGTCCCAGATGTTTTTAGGATACCCGGCCTGCAGTTCATGCGGACGCAGCAGCTCATCGGCACTGAGGGTGAAATTCTGCAGGAAATGCAGGAAATATCCCGGATCGGCATTAAGCCGTCTTAATTCCTCATGACTGACCACCGGCTCCAGGGTCACAGTACCGCTGCCGGCGGCTTTCATTTCGGCAAAATCCAGGCGGTCGCGTATATAACCTTTGTCATCGGCATCCACCCTGATGGCAGAGCCCGGCCCCATCCAGACCTGTGCGGCCTTAAAGACATCACTGCTGTTATTGCCCAGATCCAGCACCGAGCCGCGGCCAAGGCTGAGCTGCACCGTCTCCGCACTCTGCCCCGCCGGAATATCCAGCCGCATAACCGCCTGCTGCAGGGTAAGGCGCGAGACGACCAGCGCCCCGCTCAGCTCGCTGCTGCCCCCTGCCTGCACCAGCTGCAGATTATCCCCGCGCACATTGCCGCTGATGCGTACATGGGCCTTGGGCTCTCCCGGCCTGAAGGCCTGACTGTTATGCTTCAGGGCAGCAGGATCGGGACACAACCGCAGCACTGTAGCTTCCTGCCCGGGCTGGGCGGCGATCCTGATATCACCGGTGAGGCGGGCATGATTGAGCAGATTGATTTCCTGCACCGAGGCTCCAGGCTCCACCCGCAGGACATGACTGCGGCCCTGCAGGGTACCGCTGATATCAAGCCGCTGCAGCCTGACCTCCCCGGCGGCAGAGCCGGCGAAAATATTGCTGCCCGGCGCCAGCAGCACAGCCGTGCCGTCCTGACCCATGGCACTGATACGGCCGGACAGCTGCGCACTGCTGCCGCTGCCGCCGGCAAAGAGCAGGCCGGTACCGCCGGAGCCGCCGGAGCGTATGGTGCTCTGATAAGGCAGATCCAAATTGACGAAACTGCCGTCTACCCTTATGCCTGCAGCGCCCTCTCCCTGCGTATTGATATTGCCCTGATAGGAGACATCATTGTATGAGCCGTAAACATGCAGGCCCACTGCCAGCATCTGCTCTGCCGCCCCGCGCACAAAGGCATCTTTCTGCCTGTCATGCCGGCTGAAATTGAAGGCGGCAGTAATCTGACCGCGCTGATCTGCACTGCCCTGCTGATAAATGGAGCGGCCGTAAAAGCTGCGCCTGTCCAAAACCAGGCCCAAATCCTGCAGCAAAGCCAGCTCCAGTTCTGCAGGAACACCGTAATTGACAAAGGAACTGCCCGACAGCAGAGTGGAACGCAGGCGCAGAGAAACCTCTCCTGAGGCTGCAAGCTGCAGCGGAATACCGTAAAAGCCGTCAGTGATATAAAAGGCTGAACTGCGTCCGGGATCGCCCAGTACCCGGGATACTGCTTCCCCCACAAAATATAAGCCGCAGTTGTACTGCTCCTGCAGGCTGCAGCCGGCCCCCAGATCGGCAAAGCGATCCCCAGGCTGCACCAGGCGCCGAGCAAAGCGGGCATAAATATGTCCCTGCAGTTCTCCGGCCGGCTCCACAAAGCCCTGCTGATCCACCGGGGTATAGAGCATCCCCTGCAGCAGGCCGCGCAGCTGCAGGGCCGGCAGATTAAACCTCTCCCCGTCCTCAGGCAGGATCTGTGTCTGCAGGGAAGCCCCGGCGGCGGCAGCGGCAGCCGGAAGCTCAAGCCGCAGCGCCTGCGGTAGCGGCAGCTCCGCCCGGCCGTCAGTACCAGGCAGCGGCAGCATGGCAGGCTCAGTGCCTGATTGCGGGTGAATGCTGACTGCAGTCTGCTTCTGCGGGGCTGTCGTCAGCAGCAGCGGCACTTCCCGGGGAGGAACATCTTTTTCCCCGGGCAGGAGCAGACCCAGCAGCGCCGGCGTACAGAGGCTGTCGTCCTGCAGATCGGGGTTTAAATCTGCCGCGGCAGCAGGGGCCGGGGAAAGCCCGCGGACGGAGAGAAGAGCGGCGGCATCGGCAGGATTGAAGCGGAACACTACAGCCGGAGCCGGTACCGCCCCCTGCCCGGCACCGCGGCCGTGCAGGAAGAGCAAATCAGCCGTCTGTTTGGCCAGCTCCTCATTCACCTGTACCGGAGGTGATTTGTCACTGTCAGCCGCCTGTGAAGGAGTGCAGAGCAAGGCAGTCAAAAGCAGGCATAACATCAGCTGACGGCGCATATGATCTCCATGCAGAACTGTAAAAAAGGCTGCGGCCTGCAAAGCCCGGGCTGTCTGTACAGCTCCCCGGGCGCCCCTGAAGAATGGAAAGGACTGCGTCAGAACACGGCCGGATTGAGCATGACCACCCGGCCGGAGCGCTCATGCAGGGCCTGCTGCAGCAGATCTTGATCGATTTCAGGATCGGCAAAGAATTTGCGGTCAGCCTCAGTGAATTCAAAGGGCTGATTTTCATCCTGCTCAAACTCATCCATGTTGCGGGACAGCGGCTGATGCACCTCTATATAGATGCCGCCGTCTGCCGTTTTGGTGTACTTGATCGGCTTGTTGATAAATTCCACACGGGTACCGACAGGCACATTGTTGAACAAATATTCTATATCATCATGGCGCAGGCGCACGCAGCCGTGGCTGACGCGCAGGCCTATGCCGAAATCGGCATTGGTGCCGTGGACGGCATAAAGCCGGCCTACATAGAGCGCAAACAGACCCATGGGATTATCCGGACCGGCCGGCCACACTGCCGGCAGCGGCTCTCCGGCGGCGGCAGCTTCCGCCCGCATCTGAGCCGTCGGGGTCCAGGTGGGATTGGCCCTCTTTCTTTCCACCTTGGTCACCCAGGACAGCGGCGTGCCTTTGCCTACCTCACCTATGCCTATGGGGAAAACATCCACCTTATCATCATGGTAGTAGTAAAGGCGCATCTCCGGGGAATTGATCACTATGCCCTCTTTTTTGGTGTCAGGCAGGATCAGTCTGGTCGGGATGATCAAATGGCTGCCCTTGAGCGGCAATATGGGATCGACCAGCGGATTGGCCTCGATCATGTTGGACAGACCGAGTTTGTAGTAGGCAGCCACATATTCCAGCGTGGTCACGCCGTTGGGATCAATCAGATAGGTTTCATCCTGCCCTACGATCTGTGTATCCGCGGTCAGCGGATATGAATGAAAGATCGATTCATCAGGAACATTATTCTGTGTGGTCTCTTCAAAAGCTGCGGCGTCGAGGGCACCTGCCAGGCAGCAGAAAAAGGCTAAGGCTTTGAAAATTTTCATTATCCTGAGCGCACAGCCGGACTGCCGGCTCCGGCGCTGCTCCTTATAAATAAATTGCACCAGAGGGCTTACGCCCCAGTGACCGCCATTATAAAACAAGCAGCACCAGCCTTAACAGACCGGCCGGACATTTGTCCGGCCGGAGATGAGTAGTAAAGAGTACTGCAGAAAGCAGACTGCGGTCACCTGTATCCTTTATTCTGCCAGCTCCCCGCCGTTTTCATCTTCTTCCAGGGAGCTGTCTTTTTCTTTCTGCGGACGCAGATAAATCAGAACAGAGGACGGATCCTCACCGTAAAGTTCAAACAGCCGTTTGAGAATCTGCAGTTTGGTTGCCGTGTTGGTATTGGTCTCAAAATACACCCCATCTTCAAGTTCTCGGGGATCGCGCAGGGCTTCCCTGCTGAAGGAAAATATTTTCTTCAAGAACTTATATTCCTTCTTCAAGGACTTATTTTCTTGATCAGATTGTGCCAGGCCCCGGATGATTCTCTTATTCTGCTGGTAAAGACAGTGCAGCAGAGTTGCAAACAGGTCGATCCAGTTGGCAACAGGCTTATCCACCAGCTCCTTAAACCCTAAAAGTAGACTTCAAGACGACCCGTTAATTGTCCCTGTATCCTTTCATGCCC
>CAYRIZ010000051.1:0-15851 GCA_964424565.1 uncultured Enterobacterales bacterium | reverse complement strand
AGTCTGCACCATCAGCAGACTGGCTGCTGGCTTTAATTTATGCAATCACCCTGCAAAAGGGGGCTTCTTATATTGTCAGCCCTGCTCTGCCCCGGTCTGATGTTAAGATAGGACGCTGATTGTTTGGCCTGCCCGGAGATTGTTCATGCCTTTTGCTGACAGCTTTATAGCCACTGCCGCCGTACTGCTAGCGGCCGCCGGTCTGCTGCACTGTATACTGCCGCGCTCCTTTCGCCTGGGAGTAATACTGCTGCTGGCCGCCGACGGCCTGTTTGCCCTGGATATTGCCTTCAACAGGCGCACCACTGCATTTCTGCAGCTCCTCGGTCTGGAGCCGGACAGGCTGAATGCGCAGCCGCTGCTGTACGGTCCGGCATTGGCTGTGGTGATCCTGATTTTGTGTTATCTCATCTGTGTACAGCTGCTGCGCTTTACTGTTTTCTGGCAGCGCCGCCGGCCGCCGGAGACAAAGCCTGACACACAGGAGGCTGCCGCGGACGATCAGCAAAACAGCCCGGAAAATCGGAAACAAGATTGAAGGCAGGAGCCCAGATCGTGAATTTGTTTCTTTTTGCCGCCCCTTTTGCCCTGCTGCCGGAGAGCACGGCGGCTGCGGATTTAGAGGAAATGCAGCGCATAGGCCTGCGCGCGCAGCGCGCGCCTGTCTTTCTGCAGGAGCGCTTTTTCCTGCGCCTCTGCTTTAATCACTTAAGCTGCCGCCCCGCTGAGGCGCCGCTGCCTGAGATCAGGCGCCTGCAGCATGGCAAACCTTATTTTGCCGGGCGGGAGTGTTATTTCAATATTACCCACAGCGGCGGCAGCATTCTGCTGCTGATGTGCCGGGAGCAGGCGGTGGGACTGGATGCCGAGATCCTGCGGCCGCGGCGCAGCCTGCACAGTCTGGTCCGCAAGGTCTTGTCGGCCGAGGAGCGGGAGCAGTTTGCCTCCTGTGCCAATGAGCAGGCCGCCCTGGAGTTTTTCCTGCTGCACTGGACTCACCGCGAATGCCTGCTCAAACACTCAGGCATAGGGCTGGCCGGGCTGGACGATATAAGCATGCAGCAGGGGGCTTATTTCTCTCCGCTCAACGGCCGGGGTGTACTGCGCTCCTATCTGCTCTCGCAGATCTGCGCCGAGCAGGGATTTTTTACCGTATTTCCCTCCCCGGCGGCAGATCTTAATGCCTTTCGTCTGCAGGAGAAGGCAGAAGGCGGCGGGCTGAGGTTTGTGCCGGCGGTACTTCAGCCTGTTTGTGCCTGCAGGGTAAATCCGCCGGCGGCTCAGCCGGCCTGTGAATAATCTATCATCACGGCATCATTGCCGGCTATATCGCGTATGCCGTCGATGAGAAAATCGCTGGGATCGATGCGGTTCTGACTGCCGGCAAAGCTCAGCAGGGCATTATCATCATACAGCAGCTGCAGGCGGCAGCCGGGCAGGCGCGGGGCGCGCGGGCTGTGTCCTTCCAGCACGGCTTTCTGCTGCATCTTTTTGTAGTCGGCCAGCGGCTGCAGGGAGGAGCCCAGCAGGCGGCTTAGGGCCGCACCATTTCTGCGGCAGCTCTCCCGGCTCAGGCGCAGAATCACGCAGGAGGCATATTCCCGCCGCATTTCTTCCAGGGAGTGCAGATCGACAATGCGCAGCTGCGGCATGGGCTTGTCATCGGACACGAAGACCAGGGCCTGACAGATCAGAATCAGCGGGGAGCTGACATAATCTGCGTCCGGGTTGAGGGCGGCTGCCTTTTCATCATCCAGGCGCTTTTGCTGCAGGATGCGGCCGTAGGTCTCGGCTGCCCGGCCGTGCAGACCGGCTTCAATTTGTGAAGTGCCGTCATCCAAAGTCACAAAATAGAATTTGTGGCCGTCTGTTTTGGACACTTTTTCCGTGGAGGCTATCACCACGCCGCAGATATGGGCTTCAGCCGGCCGCTCGCGGGTGCCGACTCTTAATTTATCCAGGCTGTTCTGGCTGAAAAATCTCAGTTCGCTGCGGTAGACATTGATGGGGTGGCCCGACAAATACAGTCCCAGCACACTTTTTTCCAGTGCCAGGCGGTATTTGTCGCTGAAGTCCGGTACATCCACCAGAGCCGGATGCTGCGTCTCCTGCATTTCGGCGAAGAGATCGAGCTGACCTGAGGCCTGATCCTGCTCCAGCCTTTCGGTGTATTTGACGGCATTGGGTATGGAGGCCATCATTTTGGCTCGGGAAGGGCAGAGCCTGTCCAGGGCGCCGCTTAAGATCAGCGCCTCCAAATTCTTTTTGTTGGCAAAAGTCTTGCCTATTTTGCTGACAAAATCATAAAAATCGCTGAAGCCTCCTTTCTCCTGCCGTACCTGCACCAGATGATCGCAGAAATCCTCGCCCAGCCCTTTGACTGCTCCCAGACCGTAGACTATGGCGCCCTCGCGGTCTACGCAGAAATCAAAGCGGCCGGTGGTGACATCAGGAGGATTGACCCTGATTTTCAGGCGGGTGCATTCGGCTATGTAGGTCACCAGCTTTTCCGTATTCTGCCGGTCGGCTGTCATCATGGCGGCGAGAAATTCCGCCGGGAAGTGCACCTTTAGCCACAAGGTCCACCAGGCCACCAGGGCATAGGCCGCCGAGTGGGACTTGTTGAAGCCGTATTCGGCGAACATCTCCACCTGATCGAAGATCTTCATGGCAATCTCAGGATCTTTGCCCTTTTTAATGGCACCTGCCTTGAAGACCGAACGCTGACCGGCCATTTCAGCCGGATTTTTCTTGCCCATGGCGCGGCGCAGGATATCGGCGCCGCCCAGACTGTAGCCGGCCAGGACCTGGGCGATCTGCATCACCTGTTCCTGATAGACGATCACGCCGTAGGTGGAATCCAATATGGGTTTTAAATCCAGATCCTGAAAATCAGGAGAAGGGTAGCTCACCTCTTCCCGGCCGTGCTTGCGCTGCACAAAGTGATCCACCATGCCGCTGTTGAGGGGGCCGGGGCGGTACAGGGCCACCAGGGCGATCAAATCATCAAAGCGGTCAGGCTGCATCTGACTGATGAGATTGCGCATACCTGTGGATTCCAGCTGGAACACGGCTGTGGTTTCGCCCTGCTGCAGCATTTTGAAGGCCTCGTCATCATGATAGGGAATGGCGTGAATATCCACCGGCGGCTGATGTTCGCGCTCCCTTCTTTCATTAATCATCTGCAGGGCATCGGCTATGATGGTCAGCGTGGTGAGGCCCAGGAAGTCGAACTTGACCAGGCCGGCGTGTTCCACATCCTTTTTGTCAAACTGCGTAATGGTATTGCCGTCGGAATCGAGCATCAGCGGGGTAAATTCGGCTGTGCGGGTGGGGGAGATCACCACACCGGCGGCATGCTTGCCTATGTTGCGGATCACGCCCTCCAGGCGCATGGCTATGTTGATGAGCTCCACCCGCTGCCTATCGTCATTGGCCTTGGCCTGTTCGTAGAGATTGAGAAAATCCGGAGCGGCGCTTTCACAGGGATTGCCCTTTTTATCACGGCCCAGCACCGCCTGAAAGGTCAGTCCTGGCTTGGCCGGCAGCTGCTTGGCCACATAGTCCACCGCGCCGTAACCCATACCCAGGGCCCGGCCGGTATCCTTGATGGCGGCCTTGGGGGCCATGGTGCCGAAGGTGGCGATTTGGGATACGGCATCAAAGCCGTAATGATCGCGCACATAGTTTAAGGTCTGCTCACGTTTGCGCTGGCAGAAGTCCACGTCAAAGTCCGGCATGGACACGCGCTCGGGGTTGAGGAAGCGTTCGAACAGCAGGTCAAACTGCAGAGGATCGAAGTCGGTGATTTTCAGCGAATAGGCCACCAGCGAGCCGCCGCCGGAGCCGCGGCCAGGTCCCACCGGCACGCCATGATCCTTGGACCACTGAATAAAGTCCATCACTATGAGAAAGTAGCCGGGGAAGTCCATGGCTATGATCACATCAAGCTCGGTCTTCAGCCTTTGCTCGTAGATCGGGCGTTTTTCCTCCCGCACCTGGTCATCGGGAAACAAAAACCGCAGCCTCTCCTCCAGACCCTCGGCGGCTTTCTGCCGCAGGCAGTCGGCCGGGGAAAGATCGCCTGTGGGGTAGTGGGGCAGCCGGGGATGATCCAGCTCTATTTCCACATTGCAGCGCTCGGCTATGGCGCGGGTATTGGCCACGGCCTCGGGCAAATCGGCAAAAAGCTCATTCATCTCCTCCGGACTGCGGAAATACTGCTGCTCGGAGTAAATACGGGCCACTTCCTTGTCACCGCGCCGGCAGCCGCGCTGAATGCTCACCCGAACATCGTGGATCGCATAGTCTGAAAAGCCGTCTTCAGGGATATCCTTTGGTCCGCGCAGAAACACGGTGTCATTGCTGACGCAGGGGGCAATATGATGGCGTACGCAGGCGTCCAGCGCAAAGTTCTCAAATTCTGCCTCTCCTTCCCGGCCGGTGCGGGTCAGCTCAAAGACAAAGCGGTCGCCGAAATACTTTTTATAAAAGGCTATACGCTCCTCGGCCTGCCGGGGCAGCTGATCCTGCATCAGGGAGGCTATATCGCCGCGAAAACCATTGAGCAGGATTAAGCCTGCCGAAAACTCCGCCAAATCCTCCAGATTGGTGCTGGCATTGAAGGCGCCGGCATCGGAGCGCAGCCAGGCCCGGGAGAGCAGATCATAAAGGTTCTGCCGTCCCTGCCGGTCCATGGCCAGCACGGTCAGGCGCGACAGCCTGTCCGCAGCTCCCGGGCCGCCGCTTTCACGCAGGGTGAGATCTGCGCCCATGATGGGTTTGATGCCGGCGGCGCGGCAGGCGGTATAAAACTTGATGAAGCCGCAGACGTTGGACAGATCAGTCAGGGCCAGAGCCGGGATTTTGTATTTGCAGGCTGTCTTGACTATGGCATTGACACTCTGCAGGCCGTCGGATATGGAGTAGTCGGAGTGGATATGCAGAGGGATGTAACAAGTAGGCAGATCAGTCATGGCATTTTCCCGGGATACTCTTAAGGTGCTGTTTTGGCTCTATTGTAAACTGCCGCCGTACTTAATAAAGTTTATATGCCGGCAAATGTTGGCAAATGTTGGCAACAATCAGTCTTTTACAAGGAGAAATTATGCAGAGCAAACTTTTTACGCCGCTGGAGTACGGGGCCTTAAAGCTGAAAAACCGCATTCACATTCCTCCCATGTGTGTCTGGCAGGCCGCAGACGGCCTGGCGCAGGACTTTCACCGGCTGCATTATGCGTCACTGGCTTCTTCCGGTGCCGCCGCGGTCACCATTGAAGCTGTGGGCGTGGTGCCGGAGGGACGTATTTCCCCTTTCTGCCTGGGTATTTGGGATGATGCCCGGGCCGACGGCATAGCCTCCATTGTCGAGGCGGTGAAAAAGGCCGCGCCTGACGTCAAGGTGTTCATTCAGCTCAATCATGCCGGGCGCAAAGCCTCCATAGATCCCGCTACCGACTACTGGATGGCTCCGGAGCGGGGCGGCTGGCAGCCGGTGGCTCCCACGGCTATGCACTGGTCGGACAAGAGGCCGCAGCCGCAGGAGCTGAGTGCGGAGGATACAGCACAGCTGGTGCAGAAATTCGCTGAGGCGGCTGCCCGCGCAGCCAAAGCCGGCTGCGACGGCATCATGATTCATGCCGCCCACGGTTTCCTCATCCACGAATTCCTCTCGCCTCTGTCCAATCAGCGCACTGATGCCTATGGCGGCAGCTTTGATAATCGCAGCCGTCTCTACAGGGAAGTGATTGCGGCTGTAAAGGCCGCGGTGCCGGAGGAGTGCGCAGTTGGTGTACGCCTCAGTGCCGTGGACTGGGCTGAAGGCGGCATCACTGTGGAGGATACTTTAAAGTGCGTGGATATAGCCGCGCAGCTGGGCTGCTGCTTTGCCGATATTTCCACCGGCGGACTGCTTACCGTACCCGTTCCGGTAGCTCCGGGCTATCAGCTGCCTTATGCCGCTCAGGTCAAAGCCCACAGCTCCCTGCCTGTATTCGGCGTGGGTTTGATCACCAATGCCTATCAGGCTGAGACCGTGCTGCAGCTGGGTGCCTGTGATGTCATTGATGTAGGCCGCGCGGTGCTGTCAGATCCCAACTGGGGCTGGCATGCGGCCCGGGAGCTGGGCGTCAAGGACCTCAGCGCGCCCAATGTGGTCAAATTCTTTGCCTTAAACCACTGAAGGCAGCTTAGTGCCTCAGACCGGGGCTGATCCTGATTGCAGGACAAATTAAAAGGCACTGTACCTGTTAGGGTGCAGTGCCTCAATTTTCTTAAAACCAAACTGCAGCCCAACAGGGCGGCAGCGGCTTAATGGCGGTTTAGGCCTTCATGGCCTTGTAGGCATTGATCAGACCATTGGTGGAGCTGTCATGGCTGGTAATGGTTTCGGCATTTTCCAGCTCAGGAATAATGCGCATGGCCAGCTGCTTGCCTAATTCCACACCCCACTGATCGAAGGTGTAGATATTGAGGATGGCGCCCTGCACAAAGATCTTGTGCTCATACAAAGCGATCAGCATGCCCAGAGTGAACGGGGTGATCTCCTTGACCAGAATGGAATTGGTAGGACGATTGCCCTTGAAGACCTTGAAGGGTACTACAGGCAGATAATCCTCAGGCTTCTTGCCCTTCTGCTCAAACTCGGCAATTACGGCCTCGCGGGTCTTGCCAAAGGCCAGAGCCTCGGTCTGGGCAAAGAAGTTGGAGAGCAGCTTGACGTGGTGATCACCTACAGGGTTGTGGGTACGGGCCGGAGCGATGAAGTCGCAGGGGATGACCTTGGTGCCCTGATGGATGAGCTGATAGAAGGCGTGCTGGCCGTTGGTGCCGGGTTCGCCCCAGATAATGGGACCGGTCTGATAGTCCACTTCATTGCCGCAGCGGTCCACGCTCTTGCCGTTGGATTCCATGTTGCCCTGCTGGAAGTAGGCCGGGAAGCGGTACATGTACTGATCGTAGGGCAGTATGGCCTCGGTGGCAAAGCCGTAGAAGTTGTTGTACCACAAACCTATTAAGGCCAGCAGCACCGGCAGGTTCTTCTCCAGCGGAGTGGTTCTGAAGTGCTGATCCATGGCAAAGCCGCCCTTGAGGAACTGCTCGAAATTGTCATAGCCGCAGGCCAGGGCTATGGACAGGCCTATGGCAGACCAGGAGGAGTAACGGCCGCCTACCCAGTCCCAGAACTCGAACATGTTCTCGGTGTCTATGCCGAATTTGGCTACTTCCGCGGTATTGGTGGAAATGGCCACGAAGTGTTTGGCTACATGCTTGACGTCGCCGGCGGCCTTGAGGAACCAGTCACGGGCGGTGTGGGCATTGGTCATGGTCTCCAGGGTGGTGAAGGTCTTGGAGGCAATGAGGAACATGGTGGTCTCAGGATTGCACTCCTTTAAGGTTTCCACCATATGAGTGCCGTCGATGTTGGAGACGAAGTGAGCCTTAAGACGGGTGTGGTAGGGAGTTAAGGCTGCAGTGACCATGCAGGGGCCGAGATCGGAGCCGCCTATGCCTACATTGACTACGTCGGTGATTTCCTTGCCGGTATAACCCTTCCATTCGCCGGAGATGACCTTCTCGCAGAAGCCCTTCATCTTGGCCAGGACTTTCTGCACGTCAGGCATGACATCACAGCCGTCCACATAGACCGGCTGGCCGGAGAAGTTGCGCAGGGCAGTGTGCAGTACGGCACGATCTTCAGTGCGGTTAATCTTCTCACCGGTGAACATGGCCTCGATGTCGGCCGGGACGTCGCACTCGCGGGCCAGATCCAGCAGCAGGGACAAAGTCTTTTCGTCTATGATGTTCTTGGAGAAGTCTACCAGCAGATCATCACCCAAAGAGAGGGAGAACTTCTTGAAGCGCTCGGGATCGGCAGCAAATAATTCCTGAATGGTACGGCCTTTGGTCTGGGCAAAATGTTCACTTAAAGCCTGCCAGGCAGCAGTTTTGGTAGGATTGATATCCTTAAGCATGATTACACTCCTAAAAGCTGGAAACAATAACCGAAAAAGCCGCAGATACGGCCCTGGGGTTCATGCTGTAAACAAACAAAATCCAGTCTCTAGGATATGTAAAAGCACTGCCCGGCGCAAATACTAAATGCTGGAAATTAGGCAGAGGGCCGCTTTTTGCTCAGATCTCTTCTCCGGCAGTCTGCATTTGCTCTTTATTCGCCCAGCCGGCGGCTCAGCAGATCGGCCCCGAAGGTGGGGGCGGTTTTACGGGCCTCCTCGTTTACTGCCTTGATTATGCCTTCCTCCTGCCGCGCCTGCAGGCTGCACAGGGCCAGGTGGAAATTGGGCAGATCTTTTGCCGGCAGCTGTCTGATATCGCCGCGGAAAGGGGAGAGATCCACTACCAGGCGCGGGGCTACGGCCAGGCCAAAGCCCAGGGCGCACAGGCTGACTATGGCCTCATGGCCGGCCACTTCAGAGTAGATGTGCGGCACCACTCCCTGGCCGGCAAACCACTTGTCCACCTCCAGGCGCAGCTGTCCGCGCTCGGCCATGATGAAGGGCACTGCGGCCAGATCATAATGCTCGCCGTCATAGCCCGGCAGTTTATACAGCGGAGAGCGCGGGGCGATCAGCACCAGGGGGAAACTGACCAGCGGCACGGCCCTGATGTGCGCCGGCAGCTGCTCCGGCAGGGCGGCTATGACAAAATCAATATTGCCGTCGGCCAGCAGATCCAGGGCATCGGCCGGATCTCCTGTTTCCAGGCTGACCTCCAGCCCCGGGTGGGCCAGACGCAGTTCGGAGAGCAGCCGCGGAATAAAAATATAGGAGGCCGAGACTGAGCAGTAGATCTTGATGGCGCCCTGCACCGGGCTTTCCCCGGCCTGCAGTTCATGCAGCATGGTGGTGTAGCGGCCCAGGCATTCGGCGGCAAATTCGCGGAAGCGCTGGCCGGCGGCGGTAAGCATAATGCCCTTTTGATCGCGGGTGCAGAGCTTGACCTGCAGCTCCTCTTCCAGACGGCTTAAGCTGCGGCTTAAAGTGGACGGACTCACTCCGGCCAGGGCTGCGGCCCGGGTTAAATTTTCAGTTTCGCAGATGCGCAGAAAATCCGCTGCGTCAGCTAAATTAATCACCTTTCCACCTCTGCTGTCTTGTCTGAGCCCGGAGTTTTGCCGCCGTCTGCTGCAGTTTCCGGGACGTAGTGTGCCGTTAATTATGCCTGTGTCCGCCGCGGCGGCGCCTGATTATAGCCGAAAAATGAGCGCTGTGTTGCATTTTATGCAATATACCTTAAATCATATTGCACAAAGTAAAATATATGCTAAGATCGGCCCATCTCAAAAAGGTTAAATTCAAGTTTCAACAGAGGTTTTTATGGCAAATTATTTCAATACCCTGAATTTACGCCAGAAACTGGCACAGCTCGGCTGCTGCGAGCTGATGGACAGATCTGAGTTCGCCGACGGCTGCGATTTCCTCAAAGGCAAGAAGGTTGTCATCGTAGGCTGCGGTGCTCAGGGTTTGAATCAGGGCCTGAATATGCGTGACAGCGGTCTGGACGTTTCCTATGCCCTGCGCCAGGCTGCCATTGACGAGAAGCGCGCCTCCTTCAAGCGTGCCACCGAGAACGGCTTCAAGTGCGGTACCTACGAGCAGCTGATCCCTACTGCTGATCTGGTCATCAACTTAACTCCGGACAAGCAGCACTCCAATGTGATCGAGAGCGTTATGCCCTTAATGAAGGAAGGCGCTGCCATAGGCTACTCCCACGGCTTCAATATAGTGGAAGTAGGTCAGCAGATCAGAAAGGATCTGACCGTGGTCATGGTAGCTCCCAAGGCTCCGGGCACTGAAGTGCGTGAAGAGTACCGCCGCGGCTTCGGCACCCCGACCCTGCTGGCCGTACACCCGGAGAACGATCCCAAGGGTGAAGGCTGGGCCATTGCCAAGGCCTGGGCTTCCGCTCTGGGCGGCGACCGCGCCGGCTGCCTGCGTTCTTCCTTCGTAGCTGAAGTGAAGTCCGATCTGATGGGCGAGCAGACCATTCTCTGCGGCGTGCTGCAGGCTGCTTCCATCCTCTGCTTTGACCGCATGGTTGAGCTTGGCATGGACAAGGGCTATGCCTGCAAGCTGCTGCAGTACGGCTGGGAAACTATATGCGAGGCCTTAAAGCAGGGCGGCATCACCAATATGGTCAACCGTCTGTCCAACCCGGCCAAACTCAAGGCCTGTGAGCTGGCCGATGAGATCAAGTCCATCCTGACCGATCTCTACTTAAAGCACATGGATGACATCGAAAGCGGCGAGTTCTCCCGTGTGATGATGGAAGACTGGGCCAACGGTGACATCAACCTGCACACCTGGCGCGACAATTTTGCCAAGTCCGATTTTGAGAACGCCCCTGAGTGCGACGTCAAGATCACTGAGCAGGAGTACTTCGACAAGGGCATTCTGATGGTTGCCTTCTGCAAAGCCGGTATCGAGCTGGCCTTTGAGACCATGACCAAGTCCGGCATTTATCCGGAAAGCGCCTACTATGAGTCCCTGCACGAGCTGCCGCTGATTGCCAACACCATTGCCCGCCGCCGTCTGTATGAGATGAATGTGGTTATTTCCGACACCGCCGAGTACGGCAACTACCTCTTTGCCAACGTGGCCATTCCCATGCTGCGCGACTTTATGTCCAGACAGGGTAGTGATGTGATCGGCAAGGGCCTGGAGTGCGACAATGCCGTGGACAACATCGAGCTCATCCGCTGCAATGAGAGCATTTACAATCATCCCATTGAAGTGGTCGGCCGCCGTCTGCGCGCCTACATGTCCGACATGAAGGAAATTGCCGTAGGCAACAACTAATCCTCAACTTAGTTGATTTAATGGCATGTGGCCCACAGCCGGGCTGCATGCTTTGCCCCGGGGCCGCCACAACAGGCGGCCCTGCTGATTCCTGGGGCCGGGCTACAGCAGATCCTTGAGCCGATCGAGGGCGCAGTCCAGATTGCGCTGCTTGTTGTGCAGGGTGAACTGCAGTTTGACCGGCTGCCCCGACTGATGCTGCTGCAGATCTTCAGGCGGCAGTTCTTTTAGGAAGCGGCTGGGCTTGGGATAGATCAGCGCTCCGCGTACCCGGCGCATCCGGCAGTAGGTCAGAGCCAGAAAGCTCTGGGCGCGGGTGATGCCCACATAGGCCAGACGCCTTTCCTCTTCCACCTGTATACCGCCCAGCTCCAGCGAGCTTTTGTGCGGCAGGATATTCTCCTCCATGCCCACCATGAAGACATAGGGAAATTCCAGACCCTTGGAGGAATGCAGCGTCATCAGCTGTACGGCATCTTCCTGTCCGTCACCGTCCTCCCGGCGTCTTTCCAGCATTTCCCGCATGGTCAGTTTGTCCACTGCCCGGGCAAAAGGCAGAGGCGCCTCGCCGCGCCGGCCGCGGATGAGTTCACTCAGCCAGCTGCAGAACATTTTCACATTGTCCATCCTGGCGCTGATCGCGGCCTTGTTTTCGCGCGGGCGGTTCAGATAGGCGGCATAGCCTATGAGATCGGGCAGGTTCTGGGCCAGTTCGGCATCGCGGCCGGACAGAATATAGGAGCGCAGGCGGGTACAGATGATAATAAAGTCCGCCAGGGCATGGCGCTGCTCGGTATTGAGTTTGGCATCAACCCGCCCGCTCATAATGCAGTCGAATATGGACTGATGCGCGGCCCGGGCTGTTTCGGTAATTTTCTGCAGGGTATCGGTGCCTATGCCGCGCCTGGGCACATTGATGATGCGCAGCAGGGAGCTGTCATCCTGGGGATTGGCTATGGTGCGGCACCAGGCCATGATGTCCTTGACTTCAGCCAGGGCATAAAAACTGGTGCCGCCGGTGACATGGCAGGGAATACCGGCCTGGCCCAGGGCTTTTTCTATGAAGCGCGACTGAAAATTGCTGCGGTACAGCACGGCAAAATCCGACAGCCTGATCTGTCCTGCTCCCAGCTCAAAGCGCCTGCCGGCTATCATGGCCGCCACCAGGGAGGCCTCATGATTTTCGTCTTCACACTGATAAACCTGCAGCTTCATGCCCTCATCCAGATCTGAAAACAGAGACTTGGCAAAAAGATGGGGATTGTGGGCAATCAGATTATTGGCACAGCGCAGGATGCGCCTGGAGGAGCGGTAATTCTGCTCCAGCTTGATCACCTTAAGGTCTGGATAGTCCTCCAGCAGGGTTTTGATATTTTCCGGCCTGGCGCCGCGCCAGGAGTAAATGGACTGATCGTCATCGCCCACCACAGTAAAGCGCCGGCAGCCGGCGGTGATGTATTTGAGCAGCTGATACTGCGTTTCATTGGTGTCCTGATACTCATCCACCAGCACATAGCTGAAGCAGTGCGCCCACTTTTCCCGCAGATGGGGCAGCTGCTGCAGCCCGCGGGCCGGCAGGAAAATCAGATCATCAAAATCCACGGCATTGCAGGCTTTTAAAAACAGCTGATAGCTTTTGTAGATCTCCAGATTTACCGAGGGCTGCTGCACTTCCTCAGGAGCACACAGTCGGCCCTTCCACAGCGAGATGGCATTTTGGGCAGCCTCTATGATTTCGCTTTCGCTTTCATTGCGCAGCAGACCCTGAAATTCATTGCGCACTATATCGCGCAGGGCTTTTTTTATGTCCTGTTCATCAAAGAGGGTGAAGCTGCGGCCGAGATTGAAGCTGTGATGATCCAGATGCAGGATCTCCAGTCCCAGCGAATGAAAGGTGGAGATCCACAACCGGGCCGCCGCTTCAGCCGGCAGTTCCCGGCCAGCACGCTCGCGCATTTCATTGGCTGCCTTGTTGGTAAAGGTCAGGGCACAGATGCGCTCCGGCGGTATGGAGTAGTTTTTGTAAAGCCTGACTATTTTTTCGGTGATGACGCGGGTTTTGCCCGAGCCGGCGCCCGCCAGAACCAGGCAGGGGCCGCTGGTGTACTGTACCGCTTCATTCTGGGCTGTATTGAGCTGCATTACAGACCTGCGTAACGGGTAAAGCTGATGCGCCGGCAGTTTAAGTCGGCGGAAGAAAACTCCAGTTCCGAGCCGTCCTCACTTTGCGTGACTGCTATGGTCTGCAGGGCTGTGCCCTCGCACAGCTCCTGGGTGCCGGCAGGACAAAGCAGCAGCAGACCGGTGCACAATTGCGTGCTCAAAGCGGCCAACTGCGGCAGCAGCCGGCGCAGCAGGGCCGGCTCCAGGGCCGTCAAATCCACGGCCACGGCAAAACTGCCTCCTCCCTGCAGCCGCAGGGCAGTGAGCACAAAGCGCAGGGTATCGGCCAGTTTTTCCGGCGGCTGCTGATCGGTGAATACGGCCCGGGCTCCGGGATCATCATTGCTGCCGGCAGTGTCTTCCAGGCCGCGGCAGATAAACTTCCAATTTATTTGGCTGGTGACGGTGATGAGGCGGCACAGCCTCTCCTCCAGTATCAGATGCAGCACCCGGCGCAGCACATGACTGCGGCCGCACAGACAGTATATATAGGGCGAGAGATCCAGCTTGGAGAGGGCGGCTGAATTTTCAATAAAGCTGTACACCTCATCGTCAGGCTGTACGGGGGACATCCTGCAGGAGAGCAGTTCCTGCAGATGCCTGATCTTCCAGGTGAAATTTTCCCGGTCACGGCATAAAGCCTGATTAATGGTGCTGCAGGGCCAGGCCGGATCTATTCTGCGGGCCGGCAGACCTAGTTGATGCAGGCTGTCGCATAAGAATTCCAGCTCGCCTGCATCCTGGGCATCTTCAGGCAGGCAGATATAGAACATGCGCTCAGGGGTACTGCGGCTGCGGGCCAACAGATCCAGCAGCTGTCCCGGCCGGCTGCCGGCGGCGGCCACTGCCGGGCAGCCCAGGGTTTCCAGGCTCAGCGCGTCCAGTTCACTGCCGGTAATGAAGATCGCCCCCGGCTGTTCCAGAGCCTGCTCATTGAAGACGGCGGGGAGGCCTATTCTTCTGATTTGATCGCGGGCCTGGGGATCGGTATTGCAGGCGGTAAAGCTGTAGTCTGAGCAGGGGATTACTGCCGCCTGCCAGCAGACGGGATCTCCTGCGCTGTTGCCTGTGCGCAGCTTGGCATCAAAGCCCAGGTGAAAACGCCTGATCACCTCCTCACTAAGGCCATGCAGGCGGAAAAAATCGGTTTGGCCGGCGTTTTGGGCCGCAGCGCGCAGATAGTCGGCATAGTTGTACTGCGTTTCGCTGCGCTCAGGCCGGGGACGGGCACTGCGCCCGCCGGCAAAAGGCACACTGCCGCTGCGCTGCAGGGTTGCAGGAGAGCTCAGGGGGGTGAATACCGGCCGGCGGTCGTCAGGTGTTTGATTGTGGTTGGCGGCCCAGGCCGGATCGCTTCTGCCGCCGGCCGCCGCTGCGGTACTATCCTGCCGGCTGCGGGCCGGCGCGGCCTCACGGGCTGCAGAGGAGGTACCCAAAAAGAGTTCACAGGTTTTCTGATACTGGGCCTTGGGATCCTTTAAGCCGTACTCCATGCCCACCAGATCGAATATATTGTAGATGGCATGGCATTCCCGGCAGTACACGGTATAGTCCCTGAGGCTGCATCTCATGGAAAGCAGATGATCCTGATGCCCGGGATTGAGGCAGTGAAAAGGGGCTTCAGGATTAATGCCGTGGCGGCGCAGGTATTCAGGCAGCCTGCTTTTTAAATATTCACGGGTGCGTTCCAGATCAGATTCGTACATGCCTGTGCTAATCCTCAACAATTCTGCCAATCAGATAAGAAGCCATGATCAGTCCGGCTGAGGCGGTTACCGGCATACTGGCCCCAAAGCGCGGCAGATCGGGATTGTCCCCGGCAGTGTAATGCGGCTTTTCATCAGAAAATACGCATTTGACGCCTAATTTGCTGCCGCCTTTGGGGAAATTGTATTCCCGGCGCAGTATATCGCGTACATGCTTGCTCAGACCGTCCCCATGGGCGTCGGCCAGATCAGCCAGATGCAGCCGGCAGGGATCCAGCCGGGCACCGGCACCGCCTGAGACCACAAATACAGCCTGCTGCCTGGTGAGGAAATTAATCAGCGCACATTTGGCCTCTATGTCATCTATGGCATCGGCAGCATAGTGCGGGCAGGGTGACAGCTGTTCTGCTATCTGGTCCCGGACCAGCTGTATGGGCCGGCACTGCACATCAACTTCAGGATTGATCAGACGCAGCCTTTCGGCCAGCACCTCAACTTTGAGGCGGCCTATGGTATTGTCCAGAGTATGCAGCTGCCGGTTGGTATTTTTGATTTCCACCCGATCGGAATCGACCAGGATCAGCTGACCTACACCGCTGCGGCACAAAGCCTCGGCTATCCATGATCCTACGCCGCCGCAGCCGGCGACCAGCACGCTGGCCTGCTGCAGTTTGGCAAAGCCGGCCTCAGTGTGCAGGGCTCTGATGCCGGTAAAACGCTCTTTATTTTTGTCATTCATATATTTTTACCCCAAAACTGGCGGCGGCTCGCGGTGACCGCGGCCGGCAGACAGCCTTTGATTTGATTTTTGATTTTACTTGAGCGTGCGGAGGCCTTCAAAGAGGCAGCATAAGATATTTGCAGATATTTTAAGACCGGCAGCGGATCGGCAGGAATCCGATATATAAGCCGTTTAGGGCAGAACTTGATTTTTACTGCCCAAAAAATTTTTAAAATTTTTGAAAAAGTGCTTGCCATGATTCCGAACTTTGCTATAATGGGCCCCGCAAACCATCCTGTTGCGAAGAACTTGGATCCCGTAGCTCAGTTGGATAGAGTATCGGCCTCCGAAGCCGAGGGTCATGAGTTCAATTCTCATCGGGATCACCACGTGCGAAAGTGGCGGAATTGGTAGACGCGCTAGCTTCAGGTGTTAGTACCGCAA
>CAYRIZ010000050.1:0-16063 GCA_964424565.1 uncultured Enterobacterales bacterium | reverse complement strand
GACCCGCTAACCCCGAATCTGGCTGGAGAGTAAAATTTACTGGAAATTCAGGTAAATTTACGCTGCCGTAGGCAAGGACGGTGCCATCTTCCAGGCCTATGGCCAAATCATAGGAACCCGGGGCCGGGAAAACTGAATTGCGTATGCCGAAGGCGGTCCACTTGGGATTGACGTCAATGGAAATTCGGCCAAGCAGAGCCTGACTGGTGTTTGCCTGACTGTCGTTTTCCGGATCATTGACATAGATGCTGAGCTCAATTTTGTTCTTGCCAAAAGGCTCGTCCAGTACGGTCATCCAGGACACCTGAGTACCCTGAAACTCATCAGCTGCGTTGACAGGCTGTAACTGGTCATCAAAGGTTTCACAGAAGATGATGGGAGCTTCATCTGCCAGTGCACCAGTACTTCCGGCCAGCGCTAAAACTGCCAGCAATGTTTTAAATTTGCCCAACAATTTTGTTCTCCTAAATTAAGCAGCCTCTGGCAGCAGATCCACCGTAGATTTGCAATGAAGAAAATTGAACTTAAACCAGGAGCCGTTTTGGCAAGGGTATAAAAAAACGCTCTGTCAAATGCAATCAATGATGAATTAGAAAATCAATCTTTAGCTGGCTGAATTATCTATATACGAATTGTTTTGCTAATAAGAAACAAAGACGCAAATTAAGGAATAACTGCTGCCGGCAGCCAGCTGATAGAGGAAGAAAGGCAGGATCAGGGGCAGAAAAAGGAAATAAAAGAGAAAAAAAGAAGAAAGAATAAGGGACAGCTTACTGCTGATAAGGACGGCGCTGTTTGATGGAGGCGGCCAGGGTGTATTCGTCCACTGAGGTCAGATCCACGCCCTGCGGCACTCCGGCGGCAATGCGGGACAGCACTATGTTGTAAGGTCCGGCCATGGCGGCTATGCAGGCTGCCGTGGCCTCTCCTTCCACTGTGGGATTGGTGGCCAGGATCAATTCCCTGACTTCACCTGAGGCAAAACGCTGCTGCAGCACATTCAGCCCCAGCTCCCGGCTGCCTATGCCGTCTATGGGAGAAAGATGCCCGTGCAGCACAAAATAAGTACCGAAAAAAGTGCCTGAGCTTTCCACGGCCTGAACATCAGAGGGACTTTCCACCACACAGACCAGTCCGCTTTCCCGGCGTCTGACACTGGAGCACAGGCTGCACAGCCCGCCGTCACTGTAGTTGCGGCAGCAGGGGCAAAGCTCAATGCTGCTTAAGGCCTGCTGCAGCACTGCGCTCAAATGCAGCCCCTCCTGCCGGCGGCGGTCCAGCAGAGCATAGGCTATGCGGGCAGCCGAACGCGGCCCTATGCCCGGCATTACCTGCAGGGCGGCTATAAGCTGATCCAGTAATTTCGAGGAGCTCATGGACCGCAATCAGCAATTAGAAGGGCAGCTTGACTCCAGGAGGCAGATTGATGCCGGCGGTAACAGAAGACATTTTGTCCTGAGCAAAATCAGTCACCCGGCGGTGGGCATCGTTGATGGCGGCGGCAAGCAGATCTTCACACATCTCCTTGTCATCACCAAACACGCTGTCATCTATCTCCACCCTTTTGACCTCACGGGCACCGGTCATGGTCACCTTCACCAGGCCGGCACCGGATTCACCGGTTACCTCGTGTTCGGCAATCTCCTTCTGCGCCTTTTCCATGCGGGCCTGCATGGCCTGAGCCTGCTTCATCAGATTACCCATATTGCCCATATTGAACATGATATTTTCTCCAGTAAAGCTTTACAAAATGCCCCTAATTGTAAACAACCGCCGTCCTTTTTTAAAGCTGTGCATCCTTGTCTGTACTGCCGGTCTGCTGACAGGTGGGAGTGAGCCCGAACAGCTTCTTGTAATCCCGGGAGAACTGCGACGGGCTTTCGTATCCCACTTCATAGGCTACCTGACTGATCGGGCGGGCCTCGTGCAGCAGCATGGAGCGGGCGGCATGCAGGCGCAGCTGTTTTAAGTACTGCATGGGAGTGACGCCGAGCAGGCTTTTGAAGTGCCGGAAAAAGGTGGAAGGTGCCATGTTGACCAGACTGGCCACTTCATTGACAAAAACTGTTTTGTTGTAATTGTCCTTTAAAAAGGCTGTAGCCCTGGCTATTTGATTGTGCAGTCCGCCGCCGGAGGCATAGTCCACCAGAATGCTGTTGGCCGGGGAGAGCAGAGCATAGTAGTGGATTTCCTTGAGGATCAGCGGGGCCATGATCTTGATCTGCCCGGGCCGGCCGGTCAGTTCAAACAGGCGCAGAAAGGCGTCGATCATAGCCGCATCGGCATCTATGATGCAGGCTGAGCACAGCTTCATATCGTCCGGATGGATCCGGCACAGGGAAGGTTCTTCCCGCAGCAGTTCATCTATGATGGCATAGTTGAGATTCACCGTCATATACAGCAGCGGCTCATGGGCGGTGCAGTTTTCAAATTTGACCGTGAAAGGTGAGCTTACCGCCGAAATCATGCACTGCCCGGCTGTATAGTTGAAACTTCCTGATCCGGGCAGGCAGGTCTGTTTGCAGCCCTGTACCAGCAGGGAAATAAAGCAGTCGGCTATACAGCTGTTGGTATTTTCACAGGCATGGCTTCTGCCGCAGTAGACTCCGGGGATGATCGTCTGCATGGTCCCCGGCTCCTGCATCATATCAAGCAGCAGGGCCTGCGCCCTGCCTAAGGTTTCTTGCCTGGTGTTGTCATCCATGAATTTAGAAGCTCTTCTCCAAAATCTCAACTACCTGATCGGGAGTCAGAGGTACATAGGCCAGATGCAGCGGGAAGCACTTGCAGGCATGCTCGGCCATGGCTCTGAAATGAACTTTTTCGGTAATGCCCACCTCGCGCAGAGTTTTGGGCAGACCTATGGAGGCAAAGAAGGCTTCCAGAGCCTCAATGCCCTGCTCGGCTGCCGCATATCTGTCCTCATTGACAATACCAAAGACATTCTTAGCAAAGGAGGCATAGCGATCCACAGTCCGGTCATTTAAGGTATAGCGCATCAGCACCGGGGTGAGCAGAGCCAGGCCCTCGCCGTGGGTGATGTCATAGTAGGCGGAGAGCTCATGCTCTATGGCGTGGCAGACCCAGGCGCTCTGATCGCTGCCGAGCTGGCAGATGCCGTTGCAGGCCAGGGAGCTGGCCCACATCAGATTGGCGCGGGCGGTGTAATCACTGCCGTCGTCGTAGGCGCGTTTGCCGTACTTGATGACGGTGCGCAGAATGCCCTCGCACATGCCCTCGGTTACCAGGCAGGAGCCGTCCACCAGATACTGCTCAAAGATATGGGACATGATATCGGCGCTGCCGGCGGCAGTCTGTCTGGGGCTCACGGTCAGGGTATAAGTAGGATCGAGCACGGATACGCGCGGGAAGTTGAGCGGATGCACTACCCCTATCTTTTCATTGGTCTCCAGATTGGTGATCACGGCGGCGCTGTCAAATTCAGAACCGGTGGCAGCCAGGGTCAGCACGGTAAAAAGCGGCAGTGCGCGGGTGATCTTGGAGCTGTCCAGCACCAGATCCCAGGGATCGCCATCATAGAAAGGAGCATCACAAATCACCTTGGAGCAGTCGAGCACAGAGCCGCCGCCTACGGCCAGCACCATGTCAATCTGATGCTCACGGCACAGCCTGCCGCCCTCACGCACGGAGGTAATGCGCGGATTGGGCTCCACTCCGGAGAGCTCAAAGACTTCAAAGTCCGCAAGCAGGCTCATGACTGTGTCATAGAGGCCGGTCTTTTTGATGCTGCCTCCGCCGTATACCAGCAGCACCCTTTTGCCGCACTGAGCCATTTCAGCCGGTAGCTTCTCCAGGCTGTTTCTGCCGAACAGAACTTTGGTAGGGGTGCAGAAAGTAAAAGGATTGACTACATCGTACATTGAATAACTCCCTCAGCATTGATCAAATTTTTAAGCTGCCGATCTTAGGCTGCGGCACTGCCGGGCAGCATGCATTTTTATATCAGCCTGAAATTCAGGAACCACAGCCGCAGATATGGTACGAAGCTGACTGATGTGTCTGACTATTGTTAGTAGTGCAATATAGCGCCCGGACTCAGTGCAGACAATGACGAATTGTCTAAACTTTTTGCTTTTTTCTACCACTGCGGCAGCAAATGTATACCCTGCCTGCAGCCTCCGCATACTCTGTCTGCCGGCTTCACCTGTCCAGGTGCTGCTGAAATTTTTTGTCAACAGCAGGTGTAATAATTAGTTGTTCCTAAGCTGTCCCTATGTCAGGCCCCCTATAATCTGCAGTCATCAACAAACATAAGGCAGTAAAGCCCACAATCCATCATGAAGAAAATCAAATCCCTGGTCTTATGCGCCCTCATAGCCACAGCTGTACCGGCTTATGCCGCCGCATACACCTCAGGCACCATCAGTGTGACCGGCACAGGCGAATATGCCGCCGCTCCTGATATGGCAGTACTCAATTTTCAGGCTGCAGCCGACGCCATGACGGCAGCAGATGCCCGCGCGGCAGTGGAAAACACAGTCAGCTCTTTTATGCAGCAGCTGAGCTCACTCAACCTGCCGCCTGATGCGGTAAAGGCTGAAAATTTGCTCGTCTCGCCGCGCTTTGATTATCAGGAAGGCAGCAGCAGGCCTGCAGGCTACCGCGCCTCCAGGCTGATTTGCGTCACCCTTTATGATTTTGCCGCCATAGGAGAAGTGACCGATCTGGCATTGCAAAGCGGCATCAACGGAGTGGCCGGCTTTACCTATCAGCTGCAGGACCGCCGGGCGGCCGAAAAGAAGGCCAGGGAGCTGGCCATGGCCGATGCCCAGGCCAAAGCACAGGAACTGGCTGATGGTTTTGCCGTGGAGCTGGGCACTCCCGTCAGTCTGTCCTTTGAGCAGGAGGCTGCGATTTCTCCGCGGCCCATGGCTCTGTCCGCCCGCGCCGACAATGCCGCCGGCGCTGCCGCTTTCTACCGTATAGATGACATTACCGTCAGGGCTCAGGTCAATGCCGTCTACAATTTCAGGGCCCCGGAAGCAGAGCCAAAGGACTGAAAGCGGCAGATGTAAACCCAAGTCAACACATTCCCTCATAATGTCAACCAAAAGGCAGGATCTCCTGCCTTTTTTTTGCTGTCCTTTTTCCCTCTCTGCTATAGTGCCGCGCAGCCGCAGCAGAAAGCACACAGGGAGGACACCGCTATGGCAGCAGGAATTATCATCACCTTTATAGGCATGCTGATGCAGGCCTTAACCTACTGCCTGGTCAAGGAAACAGCCCTCCGCACCGGCTTTGGCAGCCTGAAAATTCTGGCCCTGGCCCACAGTCTGATGGGGTTTTGTTGTCTGATCCCTTTTGTGGGGCTGGGGCTTTATACCCAGGTTTCAGCTGAGGTACTGCTCTATGTCCTGCTGGTGGACGGTACCTATTTAATAGCCCAGTTTTTTATGTTCAAGGCCGTCAATCTGTCCGATCCCTCGGCCGCCGGCCCCTATCTCATCTTAAAGCTGCCGCTGGTGGCACTTTTTTCCATCTTTATCTTTGACAGCGGGTTAAGCGTCCTGCAGACCACAGCAGTCTGCGCCATAGTGCTGCTGTCGCTGATTTATTCCAATGCCGTACACATCAGGATGGTTATTCTGCTGCTGGTTTTGGCAGCCGCCTCCTGCTTTGCCCTGTGCGATATTTTTGTCATGAAGGCCATGCGGGCCATAGATGCAGGTAGTCCCCTGCTGCAGGCTGTGTACTGCGTCATCATCAGCGATGTCTGCTTTTTGCTGCTGCTGCCGGTGCTGTGGAAAGTGCAGGCGGTGCCAGGAGATTTTATTAAGGTAGTGCCGCTGTCTGTCGCCTGGATACTGGGAGTGGTCTTCACCATAGCCGGCTTTAATTTGACCTCGGTGATCTCCGGCAATATAGTGCTGTCCCTGCGCTCTATGGCGGCGGTACTGCTGACCGCCGTCTTTTTCAAAGCGCAGATTGCCGGCCCCGGACGCATCAAAACCAAGCTGGCGGCGTCCCTGGGCCTGTGCGGGTGTGTGGTGCTGTATTATCTGCCCCTGCCCTGAGTACAGATCGGACCGGTGGCAGAGCAGAGCGGCTTACAGCGTGCCGGTGCCGATTAAGGTTTTGGCCGGAGTGCCCAGTTTGGCCCGGCAGAAGTCCACCACCTTTTCAATTACGGCATCCTGATACCAGGGCAGATCTCCATGTCTGGCATTTTCCACCAGCACCAGGGAGGCATCTTCCTGCAGGGAGATCAGCTTTTCATAGATTTTGGTGCTCTGCAGCGGGCTGACCAGCCTGTCCTGTGAGCCGTGCAGCAGCAGTACCGGCGGCTCATTGCCGTCCACATGATGCAGGGGACTGGCCTCATCTGCCCGGGCCGGATCGGAGAAGATATCCGCTCCGGGGAAGGTATTGAAGGCCGGACCGTGCACCAGCAGGGCCTCGGTTACGGCCGGGGAGTGATGCACTGCTTCAATTTCCTCCCCCAGTCCCTCGCCTATGCTGCGCAGATCGCTGATGCCGTAGAAGGAAACGCAGGCCTGTACCTCTGAGGAAAATTCCAGATTTTCCCCTACATCGTACTGCTTTTCACCATTGGTGCAGGCAGTCATCAGCGACAGGTAGCCGCCGGCGGAATCACCTATCACTCCTATGCGATCGGCATCGATGTTGAAACGCTCGGCATTGGCCCGCAGAAAACGCACGGCCGCCTTGGCATCCTCCAGCAGAGCCGGAAACCGGTCCGGCACCGTGCGGTATTCAGCTGCTGCCACCACAAAACCGGCCCGGGCCAGAGCGGTGCGCAGTTCTATAAACTTTTCCCAGGCGGCAGTGGTAAAACCACCGCCGGGGAAGTACAGCAGAGCCGGCTTTTTATCTGCAGTGCGCGGCACCATGATGGTCATGCGCAGCTGTCTGACGCTGTTGATACTAAAGGCCTGATGGTAGATAAGACCTGAGATGGTATCGATCTGCGGATTGACATTGCTGATGCTGACTACCTGCGCACCCTCTGTCCAGCCAAAAGGCCGGCTCTCTGCCTGATCTGCCGCCTGCGCTGCACCACAGCCTGCTCCCAGCAGCACTGCTGCACTCAAAACTACCGCCTGTTTCAACATATATGCTCCTTATTACCCTGCCGCTGCGGCAGAAAAGTCTTGTCATTCCAAAGTGGCTGCCCGGCAGCCCTCCTCAAAATTAACGCCGGCACAGCAGGCGGGCAAGGTCGGAAGTCACATTTTTTGGCACAAATTATCATCGCGGCAGTACAGCAGGCCCAATCCCCCGGCCGGCTGAATTAAGGGGGTCTACCCCGGTTTTCATATAAAAAACAGACACAGAAAACAAAATAGTGCCCTGATTGTGTGCTCCCCCGTGTGCTGTTTCAGGTAAATGCAGTTATTTACGTCACTTTATGGGGCGTGAACTTTTTTTGCACATTTCTTAAGACAGAATACGAACCAGAGCAATGAAATGTGTGGTTCGTCACATAATTTTGATTATCGGAAAGTGCCTGGTGGCATAAAGGAGCATGAAAATGTCAGAAAAATCCAAATTTGAGCGGGTTCTCGGCCGACGAGAAGTTTTCGCCTTGTCTTTTGGTGCCATGATTGGCTGGGGTTGGGTAGTTCTGGCAGGTTTGTGGATTCAGCGGGCCGGTACCCTGGGCGCCATGGCTGCCTTCGTGCTGGGCGGTTTAATGATTTTATTTGTCGGTCTGGCCTATGCCGAGCTGACTGCTGCCATGCCCAAATGTGGTGGCGAGCACGTGTTCACCATGCGGGCCATGGGCAAGGATGGTTCATTCCTGTGCACCTGGGCCATCATAGTAGGTTATGTGGGTGTGGTTTCCTTTGAAGCCTGTGCCTTCCCCACCGTGCTGACCTATTTGTTCCCCAACTTCCTGCAGGGGTACATGTATACCATAGCCGGATTTGATGTTTACGCCTCCTGGGTAGCCGTAGCCATCATCACTTCCCTCTTTATCACCGCTTTGAACTATGTAGGTGCCAAGCCGGCAGCTATCCTCAATACCGTGCTGACCTTTGTCATTGCCGGTATTGGCATAGCACTGATTGCCGGCTCTGCCGTCAGCGGTGAAGTAGCCAACACCGAGCCCTTAATAGGCGACGGCATCAAGGGCATCATGGCTGTAGCCATCATGACTCCCTTCATGTTCGTGGGCTTTGATGTTATTCCTCAGGCGGCTGAAGAGATCAATATACCTTTCCGCAAAATCGGCCGGGTGCTGGTCTTCTCCATCTTAATGGCCATCTTGTGGTATGTGGTGATCATTCTGGCCGTGTCCTTAATGATGACCGATGCTGAAATCAATGCCTCCTCCCTGGTGACTGCCGATGCCATGAAGAAAGCCTTTGGCAACAGCGATCTGGCCGCTCAGGTCCTGGTCATAGGCGGTATTGCCGGTGTGATCACCAGCTGGAATTCCTTCTTCATCGGCGGCAGCCGGGCCATGTACTCCCTGGCTGAATCCAAGATGCTGCCCCACTTCTTAAGCCGCCTGCACCCGCGTTACAAGACCCCGTATGCAGCCGTCCTGCTCATAGGTGTGATCTCCTGCATAGTGCCCTTCTTCGGCCGCGCCATGATGGTATGGGTTACCGATGCCGGCAGCTTCGCCTGTGTGGTCGCCTACTTCATGGTTTCCGTATCCTTCCTGATCCTGCGCAAAAAAGAGCCGCACATGCCTCGTCCCTACTTCATCAAGCACGGCAAGCTGGTAGGTACCCTGGCCGTCCTGATGTCAGCCGGCATGCTGGTACTGTACATGCCCACCATGCCTTCCGGTCTGGTCTTTGAGGAGTGGGTAATAGTAGCGGCCTTCGCTGCCCTCGGTGCTGCCTTCTATACCTCAGCCCGGATCTACTACGGCAAAGAATTTGGTGTACATGAGATGTTCTCGGTGACCAATAAGGAAGAGCCTGATGAAGGTGCCTTTGCCAATCCTGAACTGGAGCCTGCTCTGGTCAAGGTTCAGGGCTAACCAGAAGGAAGAAGGACAATTAGCAATATGCAGTTTAACTACTGTTTACCAGTAAATCTGATGTTCGGCGCCGGGCGCGCCGACTCTTTGGGTGAAGTCGCCCGCGCCTACGGCAGCAAAGCCTTAATAGTAACCGGCAGAAGCAGTACCAAAAAAAGCGGTCTTTTGGACAAGGCCGTGGGACTGCTGCAGCAGGCCGGCATAAGTGCAGTCATTTTCGATGAAGTCGAGCCCAATCCGCTGACCACCACCGCGCTGAAGGGAGCCGAACTGGCCAAAACCGCCGGCTGTGATCTGGTCATCGGACTGGGCGGCGGCAGCATCATGGACTGCGCCAAAGGTATAGCCTTTATGGCGGTCAATGATGGTGACATCAACGATTACATTTTCGCCCGCAAAACCTCCCCTGATGCCCTGCCCATTATTCTGGTCCCCACCACCTGCGGTACCGGCAGCGAGGGCAATGGCTTTGCCGTGCTGACCAATCCAGACAACGGTGACAAAAAGTCCCTGCGCTGCAATGCCATCATAGCCAAAGCCTCCATCATCGATCCCCTGCTGATGACCACCATGCCCAGGCATGTGCTGGCCTCGGTGGGTTTTGATGCCCTGTGCCACAACATGGAAGCCTATATAGCCAAAAGCGGTCAGGTTATTACCTCCGCTCTGGCCATGCAGGGCATACAGCTGATTGCCTCCAGCCTGACCCGGGTGTATGCAGACTATGAAGATCAGCAGGCCTGGGAGCGGCTGACTTTGGGCAGTACCCTGGGCGGCATGGTCATCAATACGGCCGGCATTGCCGGACCTCATGCCCTGGAGCATCCGGCCAGCGGCTTGCGGAATATAGTGCACGGACGCGGTCTGGCTGCCCTGACCCCGGTGATTTATCAGGCTTCCCTCAGCGGCGCTCCGGAAAAATTTGCCGATATTTCCCGGGCCCTGGGCGGCAGTGATGAACACGACTGTGTAGAGAGGATCTGCGCTCTGCTCGAGACATTGGATCTCAGGGTAAAGCTCATTGACGACGGCATCAGCCGGGATGATATTCCGTGGATGGTGGAAAACGCCCTGAAGGTGTCAGCTGCTGGACTCAAGAGCAATCCGGTGGAATTTACTCCCGAGCAGATTGCGCAAATCTACACTGACGCACTTTAACCCCCATCTCACAATGAGATCCCCGGCACTGCACCGGCTGTCTGATGGAATTGGCGCGGTGCAGTAAGAAGACAGAGGAAAGCACTTGATACTAAGGAGATCGTGATGTTATTGAGAGACGCCCTTCCGGCAATCAAAACGGCCCTGCCCGGACCCAAGGCTGCAGAGGTGCTGGCCCGCCGCCGGGCTGCCACTCCGGCTGCCATAGGCACTGTATATCCCTGCGTGATCAAGCGCGGTGAAGGCGCCATGGTGGAGGATGTGGACGGCAATATCTTCCTGGACTGGGTAGGAGGAGTAGGTGTACTGAATATAGGCTACAGCATGCCTGAGCTGGTGGAGGCAGTACAGGAGCAGGCCGGCAAATACTTCCATGCCATGTTCAACATCATTACCCATGAGGGTTATGTGCAGCTGGCCGAAAAGATGAATGCCATTATGCCGGTGCGCGGCGAGGTCAGACAGACCATGTTTGCCAACTCCGGCGCCGAAGCTGACGAAAACGCCGTCAAGATAGCCAAGGCCTTTACCGGCCGTCCCAATGTAATTGCCTTCTCCGGGGCCTTCCACGGCCGCACCCTGCTGACCATGGCCCTGACCTCCAAGAAGGCTTATGCCGTAGGCATGGGTCCTTTCCCGGACGGCATCTACCGCGCTCCCTTCCCCAACCTGTACCGCAAACCGGCGCTGTCCATGAGCGAGGATGAGGCCATAGAGTGGTACTTGGAACGCTTCAACGATGTTTTCGAGGAATGCTCGCCGGCACAGTACATAGCAGCTGTGGTGATCGAGCCTGTGCTGGGTGAAGGCGGTTTTGTGCCTGTGCCTCTGGCTTATATGAAGGCTTTACGCAAGATTTGCGATGAAAAGGGCATTTTGATCATTGCCGATGAAGTGCAGAGCGGCTGGGGCCGTTCAGGCAGGCTGTTTGCCTCCGAATACTGGAAGGATGCCGGCTGTGAGCCTGACATCATCTCCACGGCCAAGTCCATAGCCGGCGGTGTGCCGCTGAGTGCCGTCTGCGCCCGTAAGGAGATATTCGACAAGGTAGGCAAAGGCGTGATCGGCGGTACTTACTGCGGCAATGCCCTGGCCTGCGCTGCCGCCTTAAAGGTCATAGAGGTCATGGAACGCGATCAGCTGCCGCAGAGAGCAGCCGAAATTGGCGAGCATGTCCGGGCCACGGTGGAAAGCTGGAAGAGCGAACTGCCGGTTATAGGTGATGTCCGCGGCATGGGCTCCATGCTGGGCATAGAGTTTGTGCTCGACGAGAAGCTTACTCCGGCCACCGAGCTGGTCTCCAAAACAGTACAGGCAGCCGCTCAGCGCGGTCTGCTGATTGAAAATGCCGGCACTTACGGCAATGTGATCCGCTTCCTCTGTCCGCTGGTGGCCAGCGATGCTCAGATCGAGGCCGGTCTGGCCATATTAAAGGAAGCCATCAAGGCAAGTATGTAATATAGATAAGGAGAGTCTGATTCCATGAAACTGTCGCAATATCATATGACCGGTGAAGATGTGAAGGCACTGGTTAAGAAATACATGATCGATACTTATGAGCGCTTCAACTTTGTGTGCGAGCGGGCCAAGGATATGTATTTATATGATGAGAAGGGTACTGCCTATCTTGATTTTTACGGTGGTATTGCCGTCAACAGCGCCGGCAACTGCAATGAGAAGGTGGTAGCCGCCATACGCGACCAGGTGGGTGATGTCATACACACCTTCAACTATCCTTATACCCTGCCGCAGGCTCTGCTGGCTGAGCGCATCTGCACAGTGCTGGGTTTTGAGAAGATTTTCTATCAGAACTCAGGCACCGAGGCCAATGAGGCCATGATCAAAATGGCCCGCAAGTACGGTGTGGACAATTACGGTCCCGAGCGTTATCACATCATCACCGCCAGGGACGGCTTCCACGGCCGTACCTACGGCGCCATGAGTGCCACCGGCCAGCCTGACAACGGCTGCCAGCTGGGCTTCAAGCCCATGGTGCCCGGTTTCTCCTATGCCGAGTTCAACAATCTGCAGTCCTTTGCCGATCAGATCACTGAAAACACCATAGCCATCATGGTAGAGCCCATACAGGGCGAGGGCGGTGTGATTCCTGCTACTAAAGAGTTCCTGGAAGGCTTAAGAAAGCTCTGCGATGAGCATGACATGCTGCTGCTGTTTGATGAAGTGCAGACCGGCTGGTGCCGTACCGGCACTCCCATGGCCTTTATGGGCTACGGCGTCAAGCCTGATATCCTGTCCATGGCCAAGGCCATGGGCGGCGGTATGCCTATTTCTGCCATAGTCACCAGTGAAAAGATTGGCCGTACCTTCAACCGCGGATCCCACGGCACCACTTACGGCGGCAATGCCGTCTGCTGTGCTGCCGCCTTAGCCCAGATCAACGAACTGCTGGACCGCAATCTGGCAGACAATGCTGTCCGCATGGGTGAGTACTTTGCCGACCGGCTGCGTCAGCTGCCGCATGTAGTCCAGGTGCGCGGCAAGGGTCTGCTGGTAGGCATGGTCCTGGATGATGCCAAGGGTCTGGATGTCAAGCACAACTGCTTTGACCATCAGCTGCTGGTCACCCTGATCGGCGATCGCGTCATCCGCATGGTGCCGCCGCTGATCCTCAATAAGGAAGACTGCGACAAGGCTGTGGCCATTATCGAGCAGTCCATCAACGAGGCTTACGCCTAAAATCTGATCTGCCGGACGGCTCCTGCCGTCCGGTCTCCTTTCTTTTGCAGTCCCTTCTGATCCTGCCCTGAGCTTTTTTCAGAGGCAGGTTTTTTGTTGGTGTTCAGGTGTGGAGACGCTGCGGCGCGGGAAGCTGCCGCATCCTATCCTGCAGGGCCTGTCTTGCCCCGGGCGGGGGTCAGCAAATCAAACACACAGTCGTTGAACACCCGGCGAACCTCCCGGTTGGGTACCCCTATGATGAATACATCATCCTCAGTGCTCTTAATGGTGAAGTATCCTGCCTGATACAACAAGGCCGTGAAGGGAAAGTCTGCAGCAGCGGGGGTGCAGACCGACGCTGTCAGCTGAGCTTTCCTGACTGGGATGACAAAATCATCCCTTAAAAACTCAGAAAGTCCGTGCACTCCCCCATCACGCTCTATCAGGCTCCTGAGAAAAGCAGTCAGCAGGGGTGGAAGGGTACCGCCTGTTGCTGCCCAGTACGGCACAAAGCCGGCATTGGGATCTGCAAAGAAATTCAGCACTGCCCAGGGGTTGTAAACCCGGGTTTGGGCTGCAGTGTCAAAGGACCAGCCGCCGTAGTGGTACTGGAGCTCAGCCAAAAGCTTCTGCCTGTCCCAGCCTTCACCTGGGTATTTGTGATCGAACACCCGCGCCGCCTGCTCAATATACTCCGCAAAGTAAGTCTCAAGCTCCTCCTGCGTAATACCGGTCAGAGCACTGTAGGTGGGGGTGAAGGAGAGATCCCGCAGGTTATTGAAGGAGGAGAACGGACTGAGATTGGAAAATCTGGTAACCCCGGTGATAAAGATGAAGCGGAATTTACCAAAGTTATTCTTCAGGATGGTGAAAAATTGATTGAGGACGGTAAGGCGCCGCGCAAACTCCTCAGGATCGTCCAAAACATGAGTTAAAGGGGCATCATACTCATCGATCAGCAGGACCAGAGACTTGTTTTCCAGGGGTTGTAATATACGCCTCAAGGCTTCAGCCCAGGAGAGACTGCCTTGAGCAAAAGTGATGCCGGCAGCGGCCAATGCTCCCGTGAGCCTTTCGACAAAACTCTGCTCAAACCCCTGCGATGTACATTCGGCTATATCGTTCAGGCTGAGCCTGATGACGCTATAGGTATGGTCATTCCACAGATGGAGGCGCTCCAGCTTAAGGCCTTTGAACCTTTCGACGCCGCGGGCAAAGAGTTCATGGAAGGTGGAAACCAAAAGGGTTTTGCCAAAGCGGCGGGGACGGGATAAAAAGAAGATACCTTTCTGCGCGGCAATATCGGCCACCAAATCAGTCTTGTCGACGTATATCATCTTTTCATCAATGACATCGTCAAAGTCAACCAATCCTACCGGAAGTTGTCTTTTCAATAAGCTCTGTGAGGACAAATCCATCCGGACCTCCTTTCTTTGCTTTCCTTTACTGCAGCCAGGCCTGCTTTTCCCTGCTCTGCCTGCATGCTAACACCCTCCGGGCCCGCCGCGGCAGCCGGGCTGTGTTAGAATGCCCCTGCCTGCCTTATTACCGGAGGAAAATCCCATGCTGCTTATGTATATCAGGCACTGCTTTCAAAGCGCCCCCGAGCTCAGCGAGACACAGCTTGCAGATGAACAGGAAAGACGCATGACTGCCGTCTGTTCAGCGCAGTCCATCCTGCAGCTGCAGGCGGCAGATGCCGACTGTACGCAGTACGATGAACTGTTTGAACTCTATGCTGCCGGAGATCTGACCCTGCCTGAGCTCAATCTCAGACTGCTCAACAGCCTGCAGGCTGCGGCTGCCACTCCGCTGCAGTAAGGAGAATTGACTGGTGAACCATACCTTAAATACGCAGCAGGCCGCCCTGCTGAAGCTCAACCTGCTCAATCTGATGGAAAATCCGCTGCCGGGCAGCTTTGATCTTAAGCATCTGACTGCCCTGCAGCAGGAACTGTGGCGCCATCTGCCTCAGGATGCGGCACAAGGCAGTGCCCTGCGTCCGGCTGCAGCCGCCTCCGGCCCGATCAGGCGTCAGGAAAAAATAGTACATGAAGGCCGCAGTATAGATCTCATCTTTGTGCACTCGGCCATGGATGCTCTGGATCATGAGAGGCTGCAGCAGCGTCTGGCGCAGCTTGAAGTGGAAAAATGCCGGCAGATGAAAAGCTCTGAGTTTGCGCGGCTGCTTTGTGAGAGCTGGACTGAGCTTTATTATCTGCGGCCCTTCCGGGATGGCAATGAGGCAGTACTTGCCTTGTTTTTGAAGCTTTTTGCCATGGAGTGCGGCTTTTCCACTCCCTTTGACTATCTGTATATCAATCAATCTCCGCTGATCCTGCCGGCCTTTAAGGCCGCCACCGCAGTAAGCTGCGGCCGTACAGCCATGCAGCTCTGCCCTGCCGACGTCTGGCTGGGGCTGCTTAAAATGCAGCAGCAGCATTTGTCTGAGATTTATTCTCTGGAGAAGATCTTTGCCCAGGCGGTGGTCCCTTTCCGGGCCTTTGCCTTCAATCACCTGGTGCATGATGCCTCTGCCCGGGCCTGCGGCAGTCTGGAAGTCTTTTTCCAGCAGCTGCAGAAACTCTCTCCTCCTGTACTGCAGTGTTATCCCGAGCTCGGGCCCATGCTCAACAGCTTTGTCAACACCGTCCGCCTCACCATACGCAGCGGCTCCTCGCTGCAGGCGCAGGAAGAAACCCTAAATCAGCTGGCGGAAAAGTGTCAGCAGGAGCTGGCGGCCGGTTTCTGTCAGCCGCTGTCCCTGCTCACCGGCGGCAGAAAATTCGGAAGCAGGCTCAAATAAGGCTGCAGATCCTGAGGGCAGGCAGATTTGGTATCCACTTTTTACAGAGCACCAAAGCGCGACAAAGCGCTTATATAAGCTGAAAACTGCAGATCGGGCGGACCAGGGACGGCTGAGGCGGCAAAAATTTTTGAAATTTCGCTTGCATTGCAGTGCCTCCCCCGCTACAATGTGCACCGTTCCTTGACGCAGCAAGGTTCCAAAACAAACTGCGGTGAGATGTCCGAGTGGCTGAAGGAGCACGCCTGGAAAGCGTGTATAGGTGAATAGCCTATCGCGGGTTCGAATCCCGCTCTCACCGCCAGAACTCCTTCCTTCCGGTTCTGGTGTACCGGGGCAGATTAGCCTAATACCCTGATTTTCAATTCCCAATTTTTGCAGAACCAGCTCCAAGATCGCGGCGACAATGGTTTCATCTAGGCTTCCGGTTCATCCTCAAT
>CAYRIZ010000049.1:0-16137 GCA_964424565.1 uncultured Enterobacterales bacterium | reverse complement strand
AGTAGTTTTAAAAAATTTAAAAATTCTAGATGCTTTCAGTGCGCGATCTTGGAGTCAAAAGCTTCAGCACAGTCCTGCTCCATTCGGGTGCGTCCGTCTGCACTGCCTGTAAACAAGCCGCTGCCGCAGAGTAAATTTACCTCTGGCCATACCTGCAAAGTCCGAATATTTGATTATGGCCGGCAAACAAATTTGCTATACTTACGCCGCTGTATTTTTATTTTTACCAACGAGGATAATCCCCTATATGCGCTGCAAAACCGCATTCTCAGCCCTGGCTCTTTGTCTGGCAGCCGCCGTGTCGGCTCCGGTCATGGCTGAAGATCTTATGGATATCTATAAAGAAGCTTACGTAAAAGATCCGGTGGTCCTGCAGGCCAAAGCTGATCGTGAAGCTGCCTTTGCAGCCATTGATGAAGCCACTGCCGCCCTGCTGCCGCAGATTGATGTGGTCGCCTCCCTGTCTGCCACCCGTTCCGGCAGATACATAGGCTCTCCCTACCGCGCCAACAACCGCGCTGCCGCAGCCGGTGTCAACCTGTCCCAGGCACTGTGGAGACATTCCAGCTGGGCCTCCCGCACCATAGCCCAGAAGACCGCTGCCCAACAGGATCTGGTCTACAATGACGCGCTGCAGAACTTAATCATGCGCACGGCCAATACCTACTTCAATATCTTAAATGCCCGCGACACCCTGACCTTCAGGAAAGCCTATCAGGAAGCCTTAAGGCTGCAGCTCAATGAAGCCACCCGCCGCTTCCAGGTAGGACTGATTGCCGAAACCGATCAGCTGCAGGCCCAGGCAGACTACGATCTGGCCACGGCCCAGGTGATTGCCGCCGAAAATTCCCTGATCACCTCTTATGAAGATCTGCGTCAGTTAATAGGCCGCACCACCTCCAACCTGGCTCTGCTGGATGAAGAGCGCTTCTCTCCCGTACCGGTGGAGCGTACCCGCCAGAATATTATGCAGCAGGCCGAGGACAACAATCTGTCCCTGCAGGCTGCCGTGATTGCCCGTGATATTGCCAAGGACAACATCACTCTGGCCCAGACCGGCCATGAGCCTACTTTGGATTTGACCGCCAGTCTGACCACGGCCTACACCAAGTATTCAGATGAAATTCCCAGCTCCCAGTCCAGCGGCAATTATCATGAGGGCACTGTGGGCCTGACCTTTAACCTGCCGGTATTCCACGGCGGTGCCGTCACGGCTCAGGTCAAGCAGGCTGAACAGGAGTATGTGTCCGCCAGCGAAGCTCTGGAGCTGACCCACCGCACCATGGTCTCCGATGTCAACAATGGCTACAACAATGTCAATGCTGCCATCAGCTCCGTGCGTGCCTATGAGCAGCTGGTCAAATCTGCCAAATCTTCCCTGGAGTCCGTCAAGGCCGGCTATGAGGTAGGTACCCGCACCATGTCCGATGTGCTCGATGCCACTCAGAGCTTCTACAGCGCCCAGCAGAATTTGTCAGCCGCCCGCTACGACTACATCATTTCCCGCCTCAACCTGCTGTATACCGAAGGCAGTCTGACGGTGGAAGATCTGCAGGCGGTAAACCGCGGTCTGCTGCCGCCTTCCGGCCAGCCTGTGGGCCCTACTCCTGAAGCTCAGGAAGCCGCAGAACAGTAATAATCTGCTCTGCCCTGAGATAAAAAATCCCGGACGTACAGCAGTACATGCCGGGATTTTTTATGCCTGCAAATCACTGTCGCCGGTCGCGGCGTCCCAGCCGGCTTAATTCCGTGCCTTCCAGCAAACGGTTTTCCAGCAGTTCCAGGCTCAAGCCGGCACTGTTGGGCACCAGGACTGAGGTGGCCGTGAAGATCAGCGAAAAGATAAAAAAGAGCAGCAGCATGAACTCAAAGCCCAGGATGTCAGTCAGCCGGTCATAGGCCTGCAGCCCGAAGAGTATGGCCGCCGTAAAGCACAGCAGCACGCTGGAGAGCGCAAACTCGCGGCCGCGCGAGGGCATGAGCTCAGGCAGCAGCATAAACAAAATCACCATCAGGGCAATGATCATGCTGTAGATATAAAGCAGCACTCCCAGGGTAATAAACAGAGGCGCAAAGAAAAAGTTGCCAAACAGCGCGCACATCAGCAGTGCCCCCAGGGACACATTGCTCAGCAGGGCAGCCATGAACAGCAGTGTCCGCCGCCCTATGCGGTCGGCCATCAGACCGGTGGTCAGGATGCCGAAAAATATCACCGTAAAGCCTGATTTATAGAGAATGTAGACAAAATCCTGACTGTGATAGAAAGGGCTGCTGCGGCTGAACAAATACAAATCGGACACAGTATGCGGCAGTATGCCGAAACCGCAGGCATGCAGCAGCATGGCCAGCACCAATATGGTCCAGAAGGAGTGGCGGAAATGCTGATTTTGCAGAAAAAACTGCGCGCCGCGGGCTTCCAGCCGGCAGCATTCATTGATGCCGGCCAGCTCGCGGGCGGCTGCACTCATGCTGCTTCTCAGCTTAAACAGCACATTGAGGGCGGCATCAGGCAGCTCGGTGCCGGCCAGATAGCGCGGGCTCTCCGGCAGTTTGACTATGCCTATGACTATGGCTATGAAATTGAAGCTGCAGAAGAACAGCAAAAACACAGGCGAGCTGGTAAACAGAGAATGATCCCAGATCATTACCGCCGTCAGCGCTCCCGCCGACAGGCACAGCAGGGGAATGCTGCACAGCATGCCGCGCAGCTGCGGCGCGGAAATCTCGGGAATATAGAGGGCTACTGACAGCAGATACAGCCCAAAGGCAAAGCCTATGACCAGCTGCGTACACAGCAATATGGACAGATTGGGCGCAAACATGGAAGTAAATATGGCCGCCAGCCCCAGGGAAGAGCCGGAGAGAATACACAGCCGCCGCCCTGAGCCGTAATTGAGCCAGCCGCCCAGAAAGAGCCCCAGCAGCATGCCCAGCACATAAGTGCCGGTGATCACGCTGACCTCCCGGCCCTGCTGTACAAAGTACTCCCCAAACCAGCTCTGTTTGACCAGCATGGTACCCAGGTCAAAACCAAAACTCAGCGCCATGAGCGAACACAGCAGCGCATAACGCAGTGGTTTCAGCGCACTGTCATGGTCCAATCCAATAATATTCATTTGCAGCTGCAGCGCCGGAAAATCTTATGCCCAACACAAAAATTATCTCAATCCAGCCTATTCTAACAAAGATGCCCCCGGCACAGATGCCGGCGGCATAAATTCAGCGGCCGGCCCCACCGCCTGATATACGCTATAATGAGCAGAGCTATTGATTGGAGAATTGTCATGCCCGTTACCCGCATTCCTGCTTTTGACGGATTAGTTACTGTAATCGGCGATGTGATGCTGGACCGCTACTGGTCAGGTCCCTGCAGCCGTATTTCACCTGAGGCCCCGGTGCCTGTAGTCAGGATCAGCCACCACGAAGATCGTGTAGGCGGTGCCGCCAACGTGGCCATCAACATCACGGCTCTGGGTGCCCCCTGCAATCTGGTAGGCATCGTAGGCGAAGATGATGCCGCCGCCAAACTGCGTCAGCTGGTGGAGGAAAAGAATGTCACTGCCAACTTTATCAGCAGCAGCAGTGTTCCCACCATTACCAAACTGCGCATCTTAAGCCGCAATCAGCAGCTGCTGCGGGTGGATTTTGAAGAACAGGGTGCCGGCATAGATCACGGCCGCATGATGCAGGCTGTGCGCCAGAGCATCAGAAACAGCCGGGTGATCATCTGCTCGGATTACGGCAAGGGCGCCTTAAGCTCGATCCGGCAGATCATCAAGGCAGCTCATGATAGAGAAATCCCGGTGCTGATCGATCCCAAGGGTACTGATTTCGACCGCTATCGCGGCGCCTACCTGCTCACGCCCAATCTCTCTGAATTTGAAGCCGTGGCCGGCAAGGTGGCAGATGAGGAAGATCTGGTCAAAAAAGCCCTGAAGATGATAGCCGATTACGAGCTCACCGCCCTGCTGGTCACCCGCTCGGAAGAAGGCATGTCGCTGATCCGCCCGGGTATGGAGCCGGTGCATCTGCCCACCCGCGCCCGTGAAGTTTATGACGTCACCGGTGCCGGCGACACCGTGATTGCCGCCGTGGCCGCCTGTCTGGCCACCGGACTGTCCCTGCAGGCCGCCTGCGAAATTGCCAACACCGCAGCCGGCATAGTAGTGGGCAAACTCGGTACCTCCACTGCCTCCCCTGAGGAAATCAATGAAGAACTCTCAGGTCAGCACAACAAATTGGGCGGCGTGGTCACGCAGCAGGAGCTGCTGAATATAGTCCGGCAGCTCAAATCCCGGGGCAAACGCATAGTAATGACCAACGGCTGCTTTGATCTGCTGCATCAGGGGCATGTGGATTATCTGCAGCAGGCCCGGGATCTGGGTGATGTGCTGATCGTGGCGGTCAATTCCGACAGTTCAGTAAAACAGCTCAAAGGTCCGTCCCGGCCCATAGTGCCGGAGGAGAACCGTATGGCTCTGCTGGCGGCTCTGTCCTGCGTGGATCTGGTGGTGCCTTTTGATGAGGAAACTCCGCAGCGCCTGATCTCCGAAGTCCTGCCTGATATTCTGGTCAAGGGCGGCGACTATAAGGTGGAGGAAATTGCCGGTCATGAGGAAGTACAGGCCGCAGGCGGCCGGGTGGTGATCCTGCCTTTTACGCCTGGTTTCTCCACCACCTCCATAGTCAACAGGATTAAGGAGCGCTGAATGTGCTGCACCGTCTCAAACTCACTATTTCAGCCCTCATAGGATTATTCATGTTTCCATCTTTTGCGCTGGCCGATCCGGCCGACCTGCTGCAGAATTTTGTTATGCCTGAGGGGTACAGCGAGATCTCACAGAATGTGGCCGATGCCCTGCTGGAGCAGGGCGGCGATCTGGTCCTGATAGATGTCCGCACCCCGGAGGAATTTGCGCAGGGCCACATAGCCGGGGCGATCAATATCCCGGTTGAAGAGCTCAGGGAAAAAGAACTGCTGCCGCAGGTACCCTCAGTGGATACCCCCATACTGCTTTACTGCCGCTCCGGCCGCCGGGCCGTCAAGGCAGGACAGCTGCTGGTCAGAAACGGCTACCGCCATGTAATGAATTTCGGCGGCGTGCTCACCTGGCAGTTTGGCCTGGTGGGTGAGGACTAAACAGCTCCCTGCCTCCTGCTTCAGACCTAACACAGGCGGCTGCGCTGCCGCCTGTAGCTCAATCGATAATTATTCCTCTTCTCAGCGCCAGAACCCGCCGCCAGGCAAAGGCAGCAAATTCCTTTTCAGCTCGGAGCGTCGTCCACCGGCATGTGATTTACCTCTCTCCCCTGATGGTGTGGTCAGTGTTGCTGCAGCTTTACCTTACCCCAAAAACAAAAGGCCCTGCCGAAGCAGAGCCCTGTTTTTAACTGTCTTTATTGATCCTGCAGAGCAGGATCTCAGCGCGAATTATTCCTCGGCTATAAAGCAGTTCTTCAGATTCCAAATGTCGCGGGCATAATCCTCAATGGAGCGGTCAGAGCTGAACTTGCCCATGGAAGCGGAATTGATGATGGCAGCCTTGGCCCAGCGGGACTTGTCCTGATACATCTGCTCCACTCTGGCATGAGCGCGGCAGTAGCTGTCAAAGTCAGCCAGTACCAGGAAAGGATCGCCGCCTTCCAGCAGAGAGCGCTTGATGGAGGAGAGCGCACCGGGTTCACCAGGAGTGAAGTAGTCGCTGTCCAGCCAATCCAGCACGGCACGCAGATCAGGGTTGGAATTGTAGTAATTCCACGGGTTGTAACCTGAGGCCTTGAGCTGATGCACTTCATCTACGCTGAGACCGAAGATGAAGTTGTTGTCGGCACCGGCTTCAGCCACGATCTCAATATTGGCACCGTCCATGGTTCCCAGGGTCAGAGCACCATTGATGGAGAACTTCATGTTGGAAGTACCGGAGGCCTCATAGCCGGCAGTGGAGATCTGCTCGGAAATATCGGCAGCCGGGATGATCTTCTCGGCCAGGCTGACGCGGTAGTTGGGCAGGAACACCACCTTGAGCTGATCGTGGATGCGGTGATCGTTGTTGATGCGCTCGGCTACAGCATTGATGGCGTAAATAATGTCCTTGGCCAGGGTATAGGCCGGAGCAGCCTTGGCACCGAAGATGAACACCTGCGGCACGATCTTCAAAGTAGGATCGGACAGCAGCTTGCGGTAGAGGTGAATGATGTACAGCAGATTTAAGTGCTGACGCTTGTACTCGTGCAGACGCTTGACCTGTACGTCGAATATGGCTTCAGGGGAAACCTCGATCTGGCAGAGCTTCTTGATCTCGGCGGCCAGCTGTTCCTTGTTGTGACGCTTGATGTCCATGAAGCGCTTCTGATAAGCAGGATCATCGGCATAGGCACGCAGGGCGGAGCACTGTTCCAGGTGCAGCGGCCAGTCCGGACCGGATACCTCATTGTAGAGGGCAGCCAGTTCAGGGTTGCAGGCCAGCAGCCAGCGGCGCGGAGTCACACCATTGGTCACATTGCAGAACTTGTTCGGCCATATGGCATCAAATTCAGGGAAGAGGTCGGTCTTGACCAGCTTGGAGTGAATCTCGGCCACACCGTTGACTTTGTGGGAAGCGATCACGCACAGATTGGCCATGCGCACCTTCTTGACCATGCCTTCCTCAATAATGGAGAGCTTGGCCTTCTTGTCATTGTCGCCAGGCCACATCTGCTCTACTTCACCGTTTAAGAAGCGGTGGTTGATCTCGTAGATGATCTCCAGGTGACGCGGCAGCAGCTTCTCAAACAGGTACACCGGCCACTTCTCCAGAGCCTCAGGCAGCAGAGTGTGATTGGTGTAGGCAAAGACTGAAGTCACGATCTTCCAGGCATTGTCCCAGGACAGGCCCTCTTCATCTATGAGCAGACGCATCAGCTCAGGAATGGCTATGGCCGGATGGGTGTCATTGAGCTGCACGGCGATCTTGTTGGCAAAATCGCTGTAGTCGTGGTGATGGGCGCGGTTGTAGCGGCGCAGGATATCACGCAGGGAGCAGGCGCAGAAGAAGTACTGCTGGGTCAGACGCAGCATCTTGCCGGCTTCGGTGGAGTCATTGGGGTACAGCACCTTGGAGATGGCTTCGGCTGCGGACTTTTCTTCCTGAGCGTCCACATAACCGCCGGCATTGAACACGTCCCAGTCAAACTGCTCGGTGGCGCGGCTCTCCCACAGACGCAGCACGGTCACGGAAGAAGCGCGGAAGCCCACTACAGGGATATCCCAGGGCACACCTTTGATGACATGAGCCGGGTGCCAGACCTTGCGGATGCTGTCATCGGGGCCGTGCTGAGTTTCCACATAACCGCCAATGGGAATATTCTGTACGGATTCAGGACGGCAGACTTCCCAGGGGCAGCCGTATTCACGCCAGCTGTCGGGACGCTCCACCTGACGGCCGCCGCGGATTTCCTGGCGGAACAGACCGTTTTCGTAGTGGATGCCATAGCCTATGGAAGGATAGTCCAAAGTGGCCAGAGAGTCGATGTAGCAGGCCGCCAGACGACCCAGGCCGCCGTTGCCCAGAGCCATGTCCGGCTCTTCATCGCAGATCTCATTGATATCCTGATTTAAGGCAGCCAGGGCTTCCTTGGCGGTCTGATAAATTTCCAGATTGCACAGATTGTTGACCGTCAGTCTGCCCATCAGGAATTCGGCTGACAGATAGCTGATGGCACGGGTATCTTTCTGCGAGTGGGTATACTGCGTCTGGGTCAGACGATCAAAGATCAGCTCATTTACCGCAGCTACTACAGCCTGCCACCAGGCAAGACGGCTGGCTTTAATGGTTGAAGTGCCGATGGTGCAGCGCAGATGATGAACAATGCTCTCCTTGAGCTCCTCAACACTGGGATGCCAGTTCGGCTCCACTGCCCCGGCAGCTGCAGTCTGCTTTACCTTGCTTTCCTTGGCAGCTGCAGTCTTGGTGACAGTCTTTTGTTTTTTTACGGCCATGTTTCCTCCCACAGTTGGCAGCTTCAGTCAATTGAAGCTTTCAGTCTGGCCAATTTAGAGATATCAAGTATAATTTTTTGATTGTATCAAAAAATACCCACAAAAATTTCCGTTAATTATACACTAAAAAAGGGACATTTTGCGCAGAGCGGAACCGTAAAATCTGTGACAAAACAGCGGGATTTTGCCCTGCCGCAGCGTGTTTTGGCGGCAGAGCGGCGCTTAATCCAGCAGCTCGGCCTTATCGCCGTTTTCCTCCAGCCACTGCCGGCGGTCGGCTGCCCTTTTTTTGGACAAAAGCATATCCAGCAGCGCCCTGGCCTGCTCTTCATTGCTGTCATCCAGCGTCAGCTGCATCAGGCGGCGGGAAGCAGGATCCAGCGTGGTTTCCCGCAGCTGCAGCGGGTTCATTTCACCCAGGCCCTTAAAGCGCTGAATTTTGATGCTGTCCTGTTTGTGCCCGCGGCGTTTGAGCTGTTTGAGCTTAAGTCCCAGCTCCTCATCATCCAGGGCATATTCCTTGATTTTGCCGCAGTCTATACGGTACAGCGGCGGACAGGCCACATAGACATGGCCGGTGCGGACCAGCTGCGGGAAGTGGCGCACGAACAGCGCGCACAGCAGGGTGCCTATGTGCAGGCCGTCGGAGTCGGCGTCGGCCAGAATACAAATCTTGTTGTAGCGCAGCCGGCTTAAATCGTCATTGTCCGGCTCCAGTCCCATGGCCACGGATATGGCCCTGATCTCATCTGAGCCCAGCGCCGTGGCGGCAGACACTTCCCAGGTATTTAAAATCTTGCCGCGCAGGGGCAATATGGCCTGATAGGAGGCATCGCGGGCCTGCCGGGCTGAGCCGCCGGCGGAATCGCCCTCCACTATAAAGAGCTCACCGCGCAGCGGATCGGTGGAAGTGCAGTCCACCAGCTTGCCCGGCAGCTGCGGGCCGCGCACCAGCTTTTTGCGCTCCACCACCCTGGCGGCACTTTCCCGGCCGCGGGCGGCAGCTATGACCTGGGCGGCCAGGCGTTTGCCTGTTTCTGTATCGGCATTTAAAAACAGGGCAAAGCGATCCTTGACTATGTTTTCCACCAGGGAGGCACAGTGCCGGGAGGAGAGCTTTTCCTTGGTCTGGCCGGCAAACTGCGGATCGGGAATTTTGACGGCCAGCACAAAGGAGCAGCCGGCCCAGATGTCATCGGCCGTGAGTTTTAAATTGCGCGGCAGCAGGGAATGCAGCTCACAAAACTCGCGCATGGCAATGATCAGGCCCTGGCGGAAACCGTTGACATGCGTGCCGCCTTCAGGAGTGGGAATGAGATTGACAAAACTCTCGCGAAAAGGCTCCGCCCCGCTCCCGCTGTCCCCCAGCCACTGCACGGCCCAGGACACCTCGCTGTCCTGCTCCTGCACTGTGCAGGTGTAAGGCTGATCAGGACACACCGGTCCTGCAGGCTGATTTTGCTTTAAATACTCATCCAGCTGTCCCTGATAACACCAGGTTTCCTCAGTGCCCTCTTCTTCATTGCAGAAGCTGACCTTAAGCCCGGGGCAGAGCACGGCCTTGGCCTTGAGCAGGTGCGCCAGCCTGCGGGCGGCAAATTTGGGGGAATCAAAATATTTGGCATTGGGCCAGAAGCGCACACAGCTGCCGTGAGCATTTTTGGCACAGGGGCCGATCACCTGCAGCTCCTCGGCCTTCTCGCCGTCGGCATAGGCTATAAAGTACTCCTGCCCGCCGCGTTTGACCCTGGCCTCCAGGCGCTGGGAGAGAGCATTGACCACACTCACGCCCACGCCGTGCAGGCCGCCGGAGAATTTATAGTTGCCGGAGGAGAACTTGCCGCCGGCATGCAGCCGGCCGAAAATCAGCTCAATGGCCGGCACCTTTTCCACCGGATGCAGATCCACCGGCATACCGCGTCCGTCATCCGCCACTTCCAGGGAATTGTCTGCATACAGGGTGACCTTGATGGTGGTACATACTCCGGCCAGGGCTTCATCTACAGAGTTGTCTATGACCTCCATGGCCAGGTGATTGGGGTTCTGGGTGTCTGTGTACATACCCGGGCGCCGGCGTACCGGTTCCAGCCCCTCCAGCACCTCAATGGAGGCACCGGTGTATTCATCAATTCTGGGCGGCATAAGTTTTCTTCTTTTCCTGATTTGTTTGTCTGCAGCAGGCACCGGCTGCCCGGCGCCTTTTTATACTAAAAAGTCCATTCTACCTTACCTGCGTATCTTTTGCACGGTCAGCACCCGTGTCGGGGGCGGCAGCACAGCGGACGCGGAGGGCCGCACACAGCCCGCCTTCGGGGCGGTTGCTCAGCTGCAATTCTGCCTGCATGCGGTCGGCGGCAGCCCTGGCTATGGCCAGCCCCAGTCCCGTGCCCTGCTCCTTTTCGCGATCGCCGCGGGCGCGGAAGAAGGGCTCAAAGATCATGGCCAGCGCCTCCTCGGCTATGCCCGGACCATTGTCCTCCACAAAGGCAGTAAGCAGGCCATCGCTGAAGCTGCAGCCCAAATCCACCTGCCCGCCTGAGGGAGTATATTTCAGGGCATTGGCCGCAAAGTTGTACAGCACGGTCTTAAACTCCCGCCGCGGCAGAATGACAGTGATCTGCGCGTCAGTACTAAGGCCGAAATCTATATCCTTTTTGTCGGCCAGGGGACCCAGCTCCTCCAGCAGTTCAATAAAGACCTCCTGAATCAGCACTGTTTCCAAGGCAGGCGCCGTGTTGTTCTGCAGCCGCGCCAGGGTTAAAAGCGAGTTCATCAAATCGCGCTCGCGCATAATGCCCTGCTGCAGGGCCATGACCTTGTCCCGCGTCTGGGGGTCAAGCGGCAGCGACAGCAGATTTTCCGCCTGCAGGGTCAATGCCGCCAGCGGCGTGCGCATTTCATGGGCGGCATCGGCTATAAAGCGCTGCTTGACGCGCATATTCTCCTCAATGCGCGCGAACATGCCGTTTAGGGCCTGCACAAAGGCATCGAGCTCCGAGGGCAGCGGCCGGCCGGTGCTTTCGGCTGAAATGGGACTTAAATCCTTTTCCGAGCGCTTTCTGATAATGGCTGCCACCTGATTGATGCGGGTGAAGAGTACATTGACCGCCGTCACGGCTGCCGTCATATAGCAGATAAACAGCAGCATGAACTCCATCAGGGAAATGCGCATGGCATCGGAGCTGAGCTCATCTATGGGATCCAAGGGTCTGGCCACCACAAAACGCTGACCGTCCAGTTTGCTGGCCACTAATATACGCACCCGCTCACTGGACATCACCACAGTGTAATAGCCGTCTGCTACGCTCAGCGGAATAAAGACCGGATCGCCGGCCCGGCCGATCAGGGGAGCAATTACTATGTCATAGCCGCGCGAGCTGATGTCGGACAGGGAAGGCAGCTGTGAGGCCGGAGGAGGAGGCGGAGGCTCGGGACGGACTATCACCTCCATCTGCATATTGCGATCCCGATCCATACTGCGGCGCATGCTCATGGTAAAGGCCTGCTCATGCAGATGCCGGGGACCTTCCCAGCGTTTGGGGATCAGCATGTCATAGTTGATCACTATGGCAGCGATCTGTCCCAGCTCATCGTCTATGAAGCGCTCGGATTCAGAGCGCACGGTCATATAGGTATAGACACCGCCGCAGATGCCGGTGATCAGGCTGATCAGACAGACCGCAACCGTCAGCTGCAGCCGCAGCGAGCGTCTTAAGTGCCCTCGTTTCTGGCTACCTTCCAACCTACACCTCTGACGTTCCTGATGGCCGCAGAGCCAATCTTGCGGCGCAGGGTATGAATAATGTATTCCACGGCATTGCTTTCTATCACATCATCAAAGCTGTAGATGCGCTCCTCCAGCGCCTCGCGCGAGAGCACCGCCCCAGGCCGCTGCAGCAGGGCCTGCAGCAGGGCAAACTCCCTGGAGGTCAGATCCACCTTGCGCAGGGTATCGCCTTCCCTGACCGTGGCCTCATGGGTCAGCAGATCCAAAGTAATCAGGCCGTTGCTCAGCTCAGTGCTGCCAGCCCGCCCGCTGTCCCGGCCGCGGCGGGTCACGGCGCGGATGCGGGCGGTCAGCTCGGCCAGGGCAAAGGGCTTGATCAAATAATCATCAGCTCCCTTGTCCAGCCCGGAAACCCGATCTTCCAGGGCGTCGCGGGCGGTCAGGATGATAATGGGCGACTGCACCTTTTCCCGCCGCCACGAGCACAGCAGACTGACCCCGTCCATGCCGGGCAGGCCCAGATCGAGCAGAATGCAGTCATAGCTGACATCCCGCGGCGCATAAAGCGCCAGTGAACCGTCGGTCAGCCAGTCCACGGCATAGGACTGGCGGTTCAGACCGTCCTGTACCGCCTGTCCTATCATTTTGTCGTCTTCAACCAGCAGTATGCGCATGATGTACAAGCTCCTTTAGGCTCAGGTCACAACAAGATCTTCAGGATCATAAAGACCAAAGAATAGCAGTCCCTGAGGAAAACCAGGCCGCAGGCCCGGGGCTGCCCTTTCATGGTACACAGCCCGGCGGCCTTCCTGGACAAAATTCTAAGCAAAAATTGGGGGTCGGGGGCAGAGGCAGGCACAAAAAGCCAGTGCCTGAGGCAGATTTGACCCTCTGTCAGGGCTGCTGCAGGAAAGACAGCGCGCGATCTATGATAGCCGGGAAATTGTCAAAGCTGTGGCAGCCGCCCGGCTGCAGCTCTATGCTGGCTCCGGCATAAAAGCTCAGGGCTTTGGTGTAGTCGAGCACCTCATCGCCTGACTGCAGAAACACGGCAAAGCGCCGCGGATCCACCACTATGGACTGATCCATAAGCAACAGATCATCGAGCATTTCCGGGCGCAGCTCAAAGTGATGATCATTGTAGGGATTGTAGTGCGGGCCGGTAAGTTGCTGAAAATACTCCTGCGGATGCACGCAGGGATTGAGCAGCACTGCCTTGAAGTCAAATTTTTCGGCAAACAGCGTGGCAAAAAAGCCGCCCATGGAGCTGCCGAACACCCCGAAGGGCTCGGCTGACTGCGCTCTAAAAGAGGTGAAGAAAGCATTCAGATCGCGCTGCGCCTCGGCCGGGGTATCGGAAAAATCAGGGGCGGTAAAGGAAAAGCCTGCCTTGTCCTGCAGATGAGCCTGCAGCTGTCTGGCCTTGACGGCCTGGGAGCCGGAGAGAAAACCGTGCAGATAAACTATGCGCATGATCAGTAACCATCCACCCCGGTATCGGGAATAAAGCGGCCTTTGGGCAGGCGGTGCACCTGCGTATGCATGGTGCCGTCTATGTTCATGGTCAGACTGCGCCAGCCGGGCCCGGCCAGATCCAATGAAAAATTGTGCGACAGCGGTTCAAACTGTATGGAAGTGGAGGGCGTGGCTATGTAGCGGATCCCATTTTGCAGCTGATCGAATTCCTGATGCACATGCCCGCTCAGCACCACCTTGATGTTGGGAAATCTGGCCACAAAGGAATTGAATTCATCCTGATTGTGCATGGTCTGAGTATCCAGCCAGCGGCTGCGGACCAGCTGCGGCAGATGATGGACGCAGACCATGGTGTGCAGATGCGGATTGTGCAGGCAGCATTCCTTTAAAAAAGACAGTTCCGAGCGCTGCACCCAGCCGTGAGGCACGGCATAAACCTCGGAATTGAGGAAGACAAACTGCCAGTTGCCGCAGATGAGATGACGCTGTGTATTGACCCCCAGATTGGAAAACATGCGGTACATCAGCGGGCCGTCATCATGATTGCCGGGCACAAAGAATACAGGAGAGTGCATCAGCGCAATCATGTGGGCAAAGCGCTGATAGGATTCGGCAGAATAATCCTGTGAAATATCGCCGGTCACCACGATGAAGTCAAAGGGCATGCCCTGATTGATCACCGAGGACAGCACCGCTTTGAAGCTGTCAGCCGTGCGTACTCCCAGAAGGTTGCCGTTTTCTTCAGCAAAAAGGTGGATATCAGTAAGCTGCAGTATACTTATCTGTCCACTATTGCACTGAGGTTTTAAAAAAGCGGTCTCCATCTGAAAGGTAATCTCTTTTTTATTATTGTTCTTATCACGAGATAATGCTAATCCATCAGCCCCGGGACTGCAGTTAAGTGCATAGCAAAAATCCAGCTTTTGTTTGTTTTTACGATCTTAATCGCACTTTGCCGGCAGCAGCGGGCCTCACACCGCCCGCCTCTTATTATGCCGGCTCAGCCTGCTGCTGCCGAGCCTGCAGAAACTCCTGCCTGATTTCATCATGATGCAGCTGCAGATTGAGCAGTCCCACCAGCGCGGCACAGTTGCAGATGCGTCCGGAGGCACAGGCCTGAAAGGCGTCCTCTGCCGGTACCTTGAAGATGCGCAAATCTTCATTTTCCACATCCAGCCCGCCGTGATGATCTATGTGATCGGCATCTATATTGGCTATATAAACACTCACCCGCTCGGAAATGCCGCCGGGGCTGGGATAGACGGCGGTGATGAACTTCAGGCGGTCTGCAGTCACCTGAAAGTGAGCCTCTTCATTAAGCTCGCGCATGGCCGTGGTGATTTCCGGCTCGCCGGCATCGATCAGGCCGGCCACGATCTCGATCAGCCAGGGAGAAACAGGATCCTTCAGGGCTCCGGGACGAAACTGCTCTATCAGCACCACCTCATCCGTCCGGGCATCATAAGGCAGCACGGCCACGGCATCCTGATCGCGTTCAAAGACCTCGCGCACCAGCGGCGGAGTGGAAGTGCCGTCAAATTTAGGGTAGGAAACTACATATTCATCCAAAGCAAAATGCTTTTTAAACAGGCGGGTGCGCTGATGCACGGTCACATCATGCATGTTAAAACGTGCCGCCAGCTCCTGAGAAGCATCTGACATAAAAAACCTCTTTACTTTAATTCAGCCGCCCCATTATACCCCCGCACCGCCGCCGGATGCAGCTGCAGCAATGCCGACGACCGTTTTGCCGGCAGAATTACTGGAGTAGTCCTGATGTTGATGCTGCTTGGAATTTTGCTGCCGGCCCATGCAGACTGGTCTGACTTTTGCCAAACAATGGTCTGCAAAACCTGCTTCACTGCAGCATAAGGCCATGTGGCAATGCTCTGCTGTCGGTCCGGGATAAAACACAGAAGCTGTTCTGCAGCCAGCAGGTCCCTGTCTCTGCAACCACTGGGCTGCTCTTAAGACCATCATACAGTGCTTTATCTTTAACCCAGCATGTCACCCTGCTGTACAGCCTAAGCCGCACTGTGCATTCCTGCCACTTCCGCATGGGACCAGCCCAAGGTGCAGGCATAGATGAGCTCCCTGCTTCTTCAGAAATCTGCAGAAGCGGTTCAGTCTGTTTTTGTTCAGAAGTTTTGCCCGCGCAATCCCATCCCTGAGGCAGATACGGCTTTGTTCTGCCATAAAGCCGCCGGGACACCATTTACGCAGTTTGTCAGCCGGCCCGATCAACCCCGGCCCTCGGCCATAAGGCATTGCCTGTTATGGTATGCCTGGCTTCTTCACACCCCCGGACGGTACCTGCGCTTTTGCAATCCCCGGGAAGGCAGACATTTGAGGTGCTAAATGATCTCTGCAGCACTGCGCAGTCTGTTTTGCTTTTTCCGGCGGCAGCACAAAAAGCACAGGCTGCCATCTGTGATCTTAGGTGCAGCTTAAGTCCCCACCTTACAGCCGCTGCAGCCGGCAGATCCGCTTTGTAGTCTGTTGCCGTACCGGTCATAAGGGCTCCAGGCAGACTGCGCACAGGATGCATCAAAACGGTCTTAAGAGTGAAGGTTTTTACTATACAACCTTAGGCAGATTTGTATGTATACAGGTGACTTTTCGTTTCATACAATACACACAATACCTGCATGATTCTGTCATCAAATCTCACCGGATCACAGCCTCAATTTCAAGTTTTCGCCGCCTGCATTCATACCCTCAGACTATGGCAAAACATCTTCATTTTGCAGTAAAAAGTTTTGCAAAATACCCCCATTTTGCAAAAATAAAATCAGGCTGTACAATGGGTTATCCACCAAATTCCAGGAAAAACCCATTTTTTTTTTTATATCAATTGAGATCGAACTATGTATATTTTATCATCGTGATAAAAAGCAATTAGGTCCTTCTCAGAATTTTGTTGATGGCCCTTTTTGCAGCTCAATCTGATTTTTGC
>CAYRIZ010000048.1:0-16374 GCA_964424565.1 uncultured Enterobacterales bacterium | reverse complement strand
GAAGATTGTGAGGGGGAGCTCATATCAAGTTGAGATCAAATCGGGAAATTAAGGGATTCAGATCAGCTGTAAACATCCAGGAAGTGCCATTGTCATAATTGGCCCAGCCCTTGATACGGCCGCCGTCTGAAGCCGGGGCATCCACACTGTCCGGAATGGCCACATCCACACCAAACTCAGTAGTGGCTCCCTTCCAGGGTTTGAAGCCGGCATAGCGCAGATCAATGTAATTGACGTTGACTGTGCTCAGGCCGTACTCATCAAGCCAGTCCTGATCGTATGCATCCTCGGCATCATCATAGCGGTAGTCCACATTCTGGGAGTCGGCACGCACCCAGGCGACGGACACGGTACCTGGACCTGCGGGTATATACTCAATACCGGCACCGGAGCCTGAAATATTCCAGTACTTGCTGTCTATGATGTGCACATCGCGGCGCTGATAGTATCTCTTACCGGCCCAGATCACAGCATCAGGAGCACCGGGGATCAGGCCCTTGATCTGCAGATTGAACTGACGCAGACCAAAATCCACATCGTCGTCATCGTTTAAGGTCTCGGAATCCTTGTCACCATCAGAGAAGGCATTGATCATGGAATCGAGGTAGAAGCTGACACCGTTGACCCGTACGAACTCAGTGCCGAACTGCAGTTCGCCGTAGGTGTCGGACTCATTGCCCAAACGGCCTAGCTTGCTCTTCTGCCATTCCATATTGGCACCGTTGCGGGACTTGCCTATACCGGCACGGAAATAGCCGTGGAAATCAAAGGTGGGCTTCCAGCCTATATCGGCCAGGGCAGATCCTGCAGCCTCATCCTCAGCGGCAGCAACCGGCACCACAGCAGTAGCGGCAGCAGCTTCGGCGGCCACGGCACGCTGTTCGGCGGCAGCACGCTCGCTTTCGGCACGGGCCAGAGCCGCCTGGGCGGCATCAGCACGGGCCTGGGCGGCACGGGCAGCCTGCTGGGCCTGCTGCGCGGCCTGTTCGGCACGGGCGGCAGCTTCAGCGGCTTTCTGGGCAGCCTGCAGGGCTTCATTCAAATCCAGGGAAGTCTCAGCCGCCTGAGTAGTAAAGGAGCAGCACAGCGACACTGCCAGGGCAGCGGCTGTAAGCTTGATGATATTTTTCATGGGCAAACCTCAACGGCAAACAAAAAAGTCTTGACAAACACAAACATAAAGAAGGGATACGTACTACATTGCACTTTTTGAATGTTATACGATCACATCGGGGGTTAATGCTAATTTCAGGCGGATATGCTTGCAAGGGCCTATTAATTGAAAGGAGATCTGCGACGAAATTTTGTTGCAAATTTGCGTTTTTTGCATTCGCAATATGTGATCATGTAAACATATTGTGTTTGGTATTTATCATAAATCACCAGATAATATATGCAGCCGGCGGCAGGCAGCACCGCCATAGGTGCCAGGCCAAAGCCACAGAGCCGCGCCGCTGCACCATCATGGCCCAAAATCGGGCAGAATGCCCTGTCTGCGGGCGATCCCGGGCATAAACAGGGCTTTTTGTCACCACGGCCGGACACACAGACATCAGCTGATTTAAAAGGGCTGCGGCCGTATGTTAATATTGATAATGCTGATCTTTTTCTGCAGCTGAGCTTCAGAGGAGAATTTGTCTCCTCCCGCCCCGGCCGCATGCTGTCTCTGCAGACATCAGTCTTTGGCCGGAAAAGCGATCCGATCACATTTGTGTGACTAATTACGATCAAAAAAGGCGAGGCGACTGCAGCAGAAGCAAACAATCAGCAACCGGGGACAGGGAAAGGAAGTGTATGTATATATGCCCGTACCCCACAGCACCACAGCCTGCAGACTGCGGTGCCTTTTGGCATTTATTTAAGACAGGCCCGGGCAGAGATCATGCTGCCGCGGGGCTGTATGACACTGGATCTACAGTGATGGGCATAAAAACGAAAAAGGTTACCATGCATGACGTAGCCCGGCAGGCTGGGGTATCCTATCAGACCGTTTCGCGCGTCCTGAACAAGTCATGCAATGTATCACAGGCCACCAAGGACAAAATAGAACAGGCCATCAGGGATCTGAAATACGTTCCCAATCTGCTGGCACAGCAGTTGAGCAAATCAGAGCGACAGGTCATAGGACTGATCAATGTCAGCCGCAGCCTGCAGGCTCCCTCCGATCTGATGGAGGGCATACGCCACTACGCCAGGCTGCGGCATTACGATCTGCTGATGACCATGATTGACGACAGCTCCTACGAGGAAGTCAGCTCCTGCATCAACAATCTCAAAGGACAGCTCATCAGCAGGATTTTGATCAATGTGCCCCTGCCCAGTCAGACAGCCGAGCAGCTGGCCGCTGATTATCCCGATCTGTACTTTGTGTTTCTGGAAGTAGATCCCTTCAGCTCTGTACTCAATGTCAGCTTCAATCCGCGCGACGGCACCATGGCCTCCATAGAGCATTTACACAAATTGGGCCACAAAAAGGTGGCGCTGCTCCCGGGACCGGAAAACAACATCTCCTCCCGTCTGCGCTGCGATTCCTGGTTTGACGGACTAAAACACACCGGCATGGAAGTAGTGGACTGCGAGCCTGGCGACTGGTCTGCTTCCAGCGGCTTTGAAGCCATGACCAAAATCCTGCACCGCTCCCGCGGTGCCACCGCGGTGCTGGTAGGCAATGATCAAATGGCCCTGGGTGCCATCTCCGCCATCAGACAAAGCGGCCTGCGGGTGCCGGAGGATGTCTCGGTCATAGGCTATGACAATACCATTGACAGCGAGTATTACCATCCGCCGCTGACCACAGTGGGTTTGGATCGCGACCGGCAGTGCCGCATAGCCATAGATACCATCCTGAGCAATCCTGAGGATGCCGCCTCCTCGGTGCTGCGCACCAGCCTGATTGTCAGGCAGTCCTGTGCCCCCGTCTCCGCCGCCGGCTGCCGGGGACCGCAGCTGGCCCAAATGCTGCGGGAACTGGCGGTGCAGGCAGAAAAACTGTAATCAGGACAGGGGGGGAGGTTATCCTCCATCACCTGCCGGGCACAATAAAAGCTGCATCGCTGCAGCTTTTGTTTGGGGTTTACTGTGATCCCATCAGGGCTTTGTACTCCCCGGGGACCATGGCCAAAATCCGCCGCCGGATCAGGCTGGCGGACTGGATCTTAGATCAGGGAAATCAGATCGAAATTCACTTCAGGATTGCTGTCGAGGCTGTAGTCCACCCCGGCCACTTCAAAGCCGAACAGCTGCAGGAACTGCTTCTTGTAGTCCTCGTAGTCGGTCAGATCCTTTAAGTTGGCGGTGGTGATCTGCGGCCACAGAGCCTTGCACTCACCCTGCACGGCCGGCTCGAGCTCCCAGCTGTCCATGCGCACGCGGCCTTCGGCATCAAGCTCACACTCGCTGCCGTAGAGGGACTTGGCAAACATGCGGTAAATATGCTCAATCACGCTCTCATAGCAGCCCTGCTGACGCATGACCTTAAAGCAGATGGAAATATACAGCGGCATCACCGGAATGGCGGAGGAGGCCTGAGTGACCACTGACTTGAGTACAGCCACGCGGGCATCACCGCCCACAGCCTGCAGCACCTGCCGGTTGGCAGCGGCAGCCCGGTCCAGATCTTCCTTGGCCTGGCCCAGAGTACCATGCCAGTAGATGGGCCAGGTGATCTCAGTGCCTATATAGCTGTAGGCCACGGTCTTGCAGCCCTCAGCCAGCACACCGGCGGCAGACAGGGCCTGAATCCACAGCTCCCAGTCCTGACCGCCCATGACCTTGACGGTGTTCTCCACTTCCTGCTCCGTGGCCGGCTCTATGGAAGCTTCGATGATTTCATCCTTGTTGGTATCTATGGCCGTGGAAGTGTAGGTCTGGCCTATGGGCTTTAAGGAGGAGCGCACCACCTCACCTGTACCCGGCATCTTGCGCACCGGAGCGGCCAGGGAGTAGACCACCATGTCTACCTGACCCAAATCTTCCTTAATGACCTTGATCACTTCCTCGCGGCAGGCATCGGAGAAGGCATCGGCATTGAGGTTTTTGGCATACAGCCCCTCGGCGGCGGCAAATTCAGTAAAGGCAGCGGTGTTGTACCAGCCGGCGCTGCCCGGACGCTTGGCAGTGCCCGGCTTCTCAAAGAACACACCTATAGTGGCGGCCCCGGAGCCGAAAGCAGCACTGATGCGCGAGGCCAGGCCGTAGCCGGTGGAGGCACCGATCACCAGGACCTTTTTGGGGCCGCCGGCAATCTGTCCCTGGCTTTTGACATAATCGATCTGAGATTTTACATTGGCTCTGCAGCCTTCAGGGTGGGTAGTCACGCAGATGAAGCCGCGGACCTTAGGTTCAATAATCATAGCGCTCCTGTGAATAGACTAAAGCAAAATTTTGACATACCGCCCGCGCCCGGTAGCAGTGCCCGGACCCGCGGCAGTTTTTCCCTGCTTCATTATAAACGATTCGCTTTGCCCCCGCCCCTGAGGTCTGTGTCCCCGCGCCCTGCAGTCAGCCTAAAACTTACAGCTGCCGTCAGCAGACCTGGCCCGGACGAAATTGATCCCCAGATCGGGAAAATCGGTAAACACGCCGTCGGCTCCGGCCCGGCAGAGTACGGCATCATAAAGCTCATCTACTGAGGAGGCATAAGCAGGCAGGCGGTCCTTGCGGATGGTATAGGGATGCACCATCATGCCGTGGGCGTGGAATTTGGCTGTAAGATCATTGACCACAATATGGCCCTGACGCGAGGCCTCCTCATCTATCAGCATGTGATAGTCCGGGCCGGCACCGTCGGCATAGCGGGCGATCTCAGGCATATTCTTCTCGTCCAGCAGCCACTTGTAGTCAAAGCGCCGCCAGCTGCCGTCTACCAGTTCATAGGTTTCATCGGGGCTGGAGGTAATGAGAATGACGCAGGTCAGATCCATATCCAGCTCCGGCATCAGCTCCTCGCGCACATACTTGAGATCGGGATAGTCAAAGGTCTGAAAGATCACCCTGCTGTCCCTGCTGTCATAGCCGTATTTTTTCAGCACCTCCAGGGTGGCACGGGAAATATCCTTGCCTTCCTGTTTGTGGAACCAGGGAGCCTTGGTTTCCACATACAGCCCTACATTGCCGCCCATGGTCTTGTTCATCCCCTGAATGAACTCGATTTCCTCCTCAAAGGTATGCAGTCTGAAGTCTGAGGCGAACATGGGGAAGCGGTCGGGATAGTCGGCCACTCTCTGACCATCCCGGGGAGTAAAGCCTTCGGTAAAGCGCAGGGATTTGAGCTCCTCCAGGGTGAAATCGATCACATAGAAGCGGCCGTCGGCCCGGGCCCGGCCGGGGAATTTGTCGGCCACATCGGTGACGCGGTCGAGGAAGCGATCGTGGATCACTATCAGATGATCGTCCCGGCTCATGGCCAGATCCTGCTCCAGGTAAGGCACTCCCATGGCATAGGCCAGAGCCTTGGATTCCAGGGTGTGCTCAGGCAGATAAGCACTGGCCCCGCGGTGGGCGATGATTGTTTTTTCCAAATTTTCCTGTGCCATGGCGGCTCCCGATATCAGGCAGCAGTAAAGAGCTGCGGACAAACCCAAATGTTTAAATAACCTGCTTTTGTTCATTGTAGTCCCCTTTGGCAGTCAAAAATACAATCTGCTGTCCATTGTAGGGACGCTGTATGAATTTCCCGTGCAGGCAAGGTAAAGAGCCGGCAAAGCCCACTATTCCCCGCTCTGCGGCCCCGGTGCTGTTGTATCCTGCCTCGGTCGCTCTTAAAATGTGAGTTGCGGCACAGTTGTTCCTGCAGGCCGTTGTTCTGGCAATTCCAGCATATTATCTGAATCTATAAGAAAATTATGTACTTCTCAGCTCTGTGCAGGCCCGTCCGTCTGCCTGCAAGACTTATCAGACGCCGCCGCGCTCCGGCCTTTGGGGTCAAACCTTCCCTGCTGTCCACCCTGTTCGCCCTATATACCCGCCTGTTGCAGAAAACAGCAGTTACAGCAGCCCTGACGGCGGCTGCCGTCCTCTGCAGCCCGGCTCAGGCCATCAAGGCCAGTGCCGAAAGCCTGGCTGGCTCCAATATTGCCGTGGCCTACCGCCTGCCGGGCAGCAGCGACATTTTGGGGGTCAATCAGCATATTTACTTTCATCCTGCCTCCACGCAGAAGCTGATCACTGCCCTGGCCGCCACGCTGTATCTGGGGGAGGACTTTACCTTTGATACCAAACTGCAGCTGCAGTCCCAGGCAGTGACCCAGGCGGCAGACGGCAACTTCCGCCCGGTACTCGACGCCGACGGCACCCTGCACTCCAATGTCACCATCAAATTTTCCGCCGATCCCACACTGACTATGGACAGTTACCGTCAGCTGCTGACGCAGCTGCAGAAAAAAGGGGTAAAGCGCATAGACGGCAATGTGCTGCTGGACATCAGCCGGGTAGGCACTCCCATCCGGGCCCAGGGCTGGAACTGGGCGGATATTCCCTCCTGCTTTACCGCTCCGGCCTCGGCGGTGATCCTAAACCGCAACTGCACTTTTATTGAGCTGACCTACGGTGAGGCCGGCTCTCCCGCCACTCCCAAGATTCCGACCGGACTGCCCCTCACCGTCACCTCCTCGGCCATAGCGGTCAATGCCCGCGACTACGGCGGCGACTGTGAGCTGGAGGTCAATCTGCATCAGGGCAACAGCTATCAGCTGGACGGCTGCATTCCCATGGACAAGCAGGGCAAGGCCTTTCCGCTGTCGCTGGATGTGGCCGATCCTGTGGCCTGGGGCATAGCCTGGACAGGCAAAATACTAAATGGCCTGAAGATCCCGGTCAGCGGCAGCATCAGCGCCGTCCGCACTCCGGCCAATGACAGCGTGGAGATAGCCCGGGTACAGTCCCCGCCCCTGGGTCAGATGGTGGAATACATGCTGCTGCGCTCCAATAATCTCTATGCCGATGCCATAGCCAAAAATCTGGCCTGCGAGTACTATTCCCTGCCGGCCACCTATCCGCGCACCGCCCGCGCCCTGCGCTCGGTGCTCAGTCAGTATGCCGACATCAATCTCTCCACGGCCTATATAGTGGACGGCTCGGGACTGTCGGCCCACAATCTGCTGACTGCAGCCGAACTGCTGGAAGTGCTGACCTACATCCGCGATCACGATGACACCCTGCACCTGATTGACAAGCTGCCGGTAGCAGGCGAATCCGGTACCCTGCACTGGCGCGCCTCCACCATCAATCCGCCGTTGAAGCTCAATGTAATAGCCAAGACCGGCACCCTGCAGAATGTTTCCAATCTGGCCGGCTTCATCCGCAGCAAAAGCGGCAGTCTGCTGCCTTTTGTGATGTTTACCAATGCCATTACCTATACCGAGAGAATGCGCGATCAGGTCAGGTTCAAACGCACGGCCTCCCCGCATCTGGCTTATGAGCGCTACGTGCTGGAGCACATCTACAATGAGGAGGTCATGGGCCGCGATTTTTAGCCCCGGGACATCCAAGAGATCTGCTCTCTGACCGAAAAAGGCCGCGAACGGCCCTGTTCGGTGCTACAATCACTTCACTGCCCGCCAGCCCGGGCAGTATGTAAAAAATTTCTACTGCTATACATTTATTTTCTCACCATCCGGATGCTGTCCTGAAGCCTGCTGCAGGCCCGCAGTACAGCAGTCCGCTTTTGAGCGGTAAATGGGAGACATCAAAACAAAAGGACTGAGCACGCCTCAGGCTGAGGGTCGTTGTTATATGAAAATCATTGATAAATCACACAAGCTCGACAACGTATGCTATGACATCCGCGGCAAGATTCATCAGGAAGCCTGCCGGATGGAAGATGAAGGCATCAGAATTTTAAAGCTCAATATAGGCAATATGGCAAGCTTCAACTTTGAAGCACCGGAGGAAGTAGTACGCGATGTAGTACGCAACCTCCCCAATGCCCAGGGCTACTGTGAATCAAATGGTATTTTCCAGGCCCGCAAAGCCATCGCCCAGTATTATCAGCAGAAAGGCCTCAAGAATGTGGACGCCGACGATGTCTATATAGGCAACGGCGTGTCCGAGCTCATCACCATGTCGCTCAACGCCCTGCTCAACAATGGCGATGAAGTGCTGGTCCCGGCTCCGGATTACCCGCTGTGGACGGCCGGTGTAGGCTTGGCCGGCGGCCGCGCCGTGCACTACATGTGCGATGAGCAGGCCGGCTGGTTCCCCGATCTCAACGACATCAAAAAGAAGATCACCTCCCGCACCCGCGGTATAGTGATCATCAACCCCAACAATCCCACCGGCGCCGTCTACAGCACAGCTGTGCTGCAGGATTTGATTGAGATAGCCAGACAGCACGATCTCATCATCTTCTCCGATGAGATCTACGACAAGATCCTCTATGATGATGTGGCCCACCGCTCCGTGTGCACCCTGGCCGACGATGTCAATGTGGTCACCTACAATGGTCTGTCCAAAATCTACCGTGCCTGCGGCTTCCGCCAGGGCTGGATGGTGATCACCGGTCCCAAGGCCCGCATCCGCGGCTATGTTGACGGCATCAACATGATGATGGCCATGCGCCTGTGCGCCAATGTGCCCATGCAGTACGCCATACAGACCGCTCTGGGCGGCTATCAGTCCATTAATGAACTGATTGTGCCGGGCGGCCGCCTGTATACGCAGCGCGAGGCTTTGTATCAGCGCCTGTCGGCCATTGACGGCATCAGCGTGGTCAAGCCCATGGGTGCGCTCTATATGTTCCCGCGTATAGACGTCAAGAAGTTCAATATCAAGGACGATCAGAAATTCGCCCTCGATCTGCTCAAGCAGGAAAAGATGCTGATCGTGCAGGGTACAGGCTTCAACTGGCCGTCCCCGGATCACTTCCGCATAGTCTTCCTGCCCACAGTGGATGTGCTCAACGACGCCTGCGATCGTCTCGAGCACTTCCTCAAGCACTATCATCAGTAACTTTCTCCGTCCCCTGCCGGCAGGCAGGGGATCTGCAGGCCCAGGCCTGTGTCTTACTGCCCAAAACGGCCGGATTTTTGCCCGCCCGGCCCTGCAGGCTGATACAATCAGCGGCAGACAGCATTCAGCATACAATTACCCCAATCATTGGCATTTACCGTGCAGCCTGGAATTTGGGCTGCCGTTGACGAGGAAAAAAGATTAAATGGCAGGCTTCATACGCCCCACACAGCAGAAATTAAACAAGTTTGTCAGATCAGGCCGCAAGGCAGACGGCCGGGGTGAGCCCGGGCGGGATCGTGACCCGCGCCGCAGCTTCAATCACAATTCCAAGCCTCAGCCGCCCCGGGAAAAACAGCACCGGGCCGGAGGCTTCAGCCCCTTTCAGCTGCGTCTGGTGCATTCCATCCTGACTGAGACTCTGACTGAAGGCAAACCGCTGGACAAGGCCTACGCTCTGTATTTTGCCAAGGTCAAACTCGATGCCGTAGAGCAGGGCTTCATTATCAAACAGATCAACAATATGCTGCGCCGGCTGTCCTTTTATGCCCTGGTGGCCAATTTAAAACGCCCCTCGGACTTTGCCCGCCACGTCAACCGCCTCATTACGGTCTACTGTGCCGACAAGGGCTGGCCGGTGCCGGAGCTGGACTGCGGCGAGGGCTTTGACCGCTCCCATCTGAGCAAACGTCTGGGCCAGGCCCGCAATGATGTGCTGCTCAATCAGGGCTGCCCGATTTGGCTCAATGAACTGGGACAAAAGGAATTAAAGGAAGCCTGGCCGGCCGAGCGCCTGGCCCTGTCCACCGAGCCCCGGCGCTTTATCCGCTGCAATGAGCTCAAGGGCGACCGCGACACCCTGGCCTCCCGCCTGGCCGGAGAAGGTGTGGTCACCCGCGCCGTCAAGGACATCAAAACAGCCCTGGAGGTAACCTCCAGCTGCGCCCTGTTCCGCACGCAGTGCTTCAAGGACGGCCTGTTTGAGCAGCAGGATGCCGGCTCACAGCTGATTGCCCCCTTCTGTCAGGTCAAGCCCCATCAGTGCGTGATCGATGCCTGTGCCGGAGCCGGCGGCAAAACTCTGCACCTGGCAGCCCTGATGCAGGGCCGGGGACAGCTCATAGCCCTCGATACCGCCGCCTGGCGCCTGGAGGAACTCAAAAAGAGAGCCAGACGCGCCGGAGCCTTTAATATAGAGGTGCGCCTGATCGACAGCAGCAAGGTGATCAAACGTCTGGAAGGCCGCGGCGACTGCGTACTGATCGACGCTCCCTGCTCCGGCACAGGCGTACTGCGCCGCACCCCGGACAGCAAGTGGCGCGACAGCACCGCCTTCCTCAAGGAGCTGCGCCACACCCAGGCTGAGATCCTAAACAGCTTCAGCCGCATGGTGAAACCAGGCGGCCTGCTGGTCTATTCCACCTGCTCCATTATGCCCTCGGAAAACCGGGCCCAGGTGGACCGCTTCCTTGAAGCCCATCCGGAATTTACCCTGGAAGAAGATAGGCAGCAGCTGCCCTCCATGGGCTATGACGGCTTTTACATGGCCAGAATGCGCAAGGCCGCCGCTCCCGCAGCCCCGTCCCAGCCGGAGATGCCATCCGAACAGGTGGCAGCTGCGGACAATAAGCCGGCAGATGCCGCCTCAGAGGCAAATCCCAAGCCCCAGGACATCTCAGCTCCTAATTAAGCAATCAATTTTCACTTCAAACTCCCTGCCGCCTGCGCGGCAGGGCTCCCTCCCTAAAATAAGCCTGCATAAGCCGACAGCCGGCCCTGCTTTATGCTACCGCCTGTCAGCCGCTCTCTTTTTTGCTAAGATCCGCTCAGTTTTTGGTAAGCCTCAAGAAAATCTATGGATCAGAACAATTCCAGCCGTGAGATCGCGGCACCCTCCGCAGATGCTGCAGCTTCCTCCTCCAGCCCTGCCCCTCAGGATCAGACCAGGGCCGCAGATCCCGCCCCCCAAAAGACGCAGCCCCGCCGCTCTCTGCTGCGCTCCGGAGCAGTTACTGCCGGAGCTACTTTTTTGTCACGCATTCTGGGCATGCTGCGGGATATTGCCATAGCTTCCCTGCTCGGCGCCGGACTGTCTTCGGATGTATATTTCTTTGCCAACCGCATTCCCAATTTCTTCCGCCGCCTGTTTGCAGAAGGTGCCTTTGCCCAGGCTTTTGTCCCGGTCCTCACCGAGTACAGGCAGAAAAAATCTGAGGCCGAACTCAGGCAGCTACTGTCCGCCACTGCCGGTACCCTGGGACTGATAGTCCTGCTGGTCTCCCTGGCCGGCATGCTGGCCGCGCCGGCCCTGACGGCACTCTTTGGTTTCGGCTGGTTTGAAGCCTGGCTCAATGATGCCGAGGATGCACACAAATTCACTGAAGCGGCCTTTCTGCTGCGTATTACCTTTCCTTATCTGTTCTTTATCACCCTGACGGCTCTGGGCTGCTCCCTGCTCAATGTCTACGGCCGTTTCGGCATACCGGCCGCCGCGCCCTGCATTCTCAATCTGGTGCTGATCGGGGCGGCAGTGTTCATTGCCCCGCATTTTTCCGATCCCAATGTGGTGCTGGCTGTGGCCATGAGCACAGGCGGCGTGTGTCAGCTCATCTTTATCCTGCCGGCCCTGCTGCGCCTGAAACTCCTGGTGCTGCCGCGTTTTGCCTGGCATCACCCCGGGGTCAGACGCATCCGCACCCTGATGATCCCCGGGCTGATCGGAGTCTCGGCCAGTCAGATCAATCTGCTGGTCAACACCGTGCTGGCCACCTTTCTGGCCACCGGCTCCATCTCCTATCTCTACTACTCCGACCGGCTGCTGGAATTTCCCATAGGCATATTTGCCGTGGCCATATCCACGGTGATCCTGCCGGCCCTCTCCCGCGTCAAAGCCTCAGGACAGCAGCAGGTTTATGAAAAGACCCTGGACTGGGGCATAAGACTGGTGCTGTTTCTGGGTATCCCCTCGGCGCTGGGCATGATTGCCCTGCGCGAGCCCATACTGCGGGTTATCTTCATGCGCGGCGCCTTTACTGCCGAGCATGTGTATTTGTCTGCCGCCTCCCTGATGGCCTCGGTATCCGGACTGTGCGCCATCATGCTGGTGCGGGTGCTGGTACAGGGTTTTGCCGCGCTGCAGGACACCAAAACTCCGGTGCGCTGCGCCGTGACGGCCATGGGGGCCAATGTGGTGTTCAATCTGATTTTGGTGTGGCCGCTGGATTATGTAGGTCTGGCCCTGTCCACGGCCCTGGCTGCCTTTGTCAATGCCGGACAGCTGATTTATCTGCTTTATAGGCGCGGGATTTACCGCGTGTCCGGATACACCCTGAAATTCTGCCTCAAAGTACTCATAGCCGCCTGCCTGATGACTGCGGCAGTGCGCTGGCTGATGCCTGAGGTGGAGCAGTGGCTGGCCATGGATACCCTGACCTCCATTGCTTATCTGGCCGGTTTTATTGCCCTGGGAGCGGCGGTTTTTGCCGCAGCTGTACTGGCGCTGGGGATCCGTCCGTCCGAGCTTAAGGCCTGACGGCAGGCAGAATTTGCAGCAGTAGCGGAGGTGAAAATAAAATAGCCGTCAAAAGGAGTCACAGCGCACGACTTTGGTACGCCGCTCTGCTGTTTTGGCCTGATTTGACCTAAAATCATTGTATGATCAACAGAAATAAGGATGGTGTGCCATGCGTAAATATAACAATATTTTAGTGGTCATAGAGCCTAAGAGGGAAAGGCAGGTGGCCCTGGAGCGCGCTGTCGAAATCGGCAGATATAATCCCCACATCAATATTACGGTTCTGCGTCTGATCTATGATTTCTCCTATGATATTCATATCTTAAACAGGCATAAGGCCGCGGAAACCCGTAATGATGTGACGCAGACGCATCTTGATAATGTCAAACAAATCATCGACCAATATGCCGCAGACAGCGAGGTCAGGCTCACCCCCAAGGTAGTCTGGACCCGCGATCTTGGTCAGGGCATTGTAGATGAGATGAACAGCGGCGCCTATGATCTTCTGATCAAGGGAGCCAACAATCACGGCATTCTGGACAGCATTCTCTTCACTCCTGTGGACTGGTATGTGCTGCGCAATGCGCAGATTCCGGTAATCATAGCCAAGGAGCACAAGTGGCAGGCAAATGGCAATATAGTGGTGGCCCTCGATTTTGCCAATGAAGAAAAGCGTCTTTACAACGTCAGCGTGCTGCGTGAAGCCCAGATGCTCGCCAGGGTCATCAACGGCACCATACATCTGGTCAACAGCGTTCCGGTGCTGCTGCCCACCATTATGCTTGAGGCCCCCAACTATGCTCCGGAAATCTATTCAGAGAATGTGCTCAGGGAACACAAAAAGCGTCTGCTGACTTTTGCCGCCCAGCACAATATCCCCGAAGAGCAGTGCCATATTGCCGAAGGCATGCCCGATGACGTCATACCCGATATTTGCCGCAAACTGCAGCCGCAGGCTGTATTCATCGGCTCTGTAGGCCGCCAGGGTATTTCCGCCGCCCTGATCGGCAATACCTGCGAGGAAATTGTCGACTACATCGACGCCGATCTTTTTGTGATTAACCGCCGCGCCATCAAGGCCGCCGCCGAAAAGTAAAGGTCGCAGGCCACCTTTTATGCGGCTGAGCGGATTGATCTCTGCAGCCGCAGCACAGTATGGCAAAGCTCCTTCCCTGCCGGAAGGGGCTTTATTTTTCAAAAATACATAACCGGGGCAGCCGGATCCCATACCCGGCAGAGGGGCAAAGATGAGTGACAACGACGAGGCACAAGATTTTTTCCGTAGAGGCATTTGGTACTACACAGGCGACGGCGTAGACCAGGATTACCAGCAGGCGCGGCAGTTGTGGGAAAAAGCTGCCGCCCTGGGACATGCCGGAGCTCAGAACGCCCTGGGGGTCATGTACTATCAGGGCCAGGGCGTGATCCGGGATTATGAGCAGGCAAGATTGTGGTATGAAAAAGCCGCCGCTCAGGGAGAATCCTGGGCTCAGTTCGGACTGGGGATCCTGTACTATCAGGGCCAGAGCGTGAAGCAGGATTACAAGCACGCCAGACAGTGGTTTGAAAAATCTGCCGCTCAGGGCAATGCCGCCGCCCAGTTCGAACTGGGTGAAATGTACTATACAGGCGAAGGCGGGGAACAGGATTATAAGCAGGCCAGGCAGTGGCTGGAAAAAGCCGCCGCCCAGGGACATTTCGATGCTCAGTTCGAACTGGGGAGCATGTACTTTGTAGGTGAAGGCGGAGATCAGGATTATAAGCAGGCCGGGCTGTGGTTTGAAAAGGCCGCCTTACAGGGACATGCCGATGCTCAGTTCTTCCTGGGTAAGATGTACTCTGCAGGCAGAGGGGTGGATCAGGATTATGGGCAGGCACTGCTGTGGCTGGAAAAAGCTGCCGCCCAGGGGCATGCCGAAGCTCAGTGCGCACTGGGGGACATGTACTATGAAGGCCAGGGCGTGGATCAGAATTATGAGCAGGCACGGCTGTGGTATGAACAGGCTGCAGCCCTGGGACTGGCCGAGGCTCAGTTTGCACTGGGAAACATGTACTATGCAGGCGAAGGCGTAAATCAAGATTATGAGCAGGCTCGGCTGTGGCTGGAAAAAGCTGCCGCCCAGGGACATGTCGCAGCTCAGTGCGCACTGTGGAGCATGTACTATGCAGGCGAAGACGTGGGCCAGGATTATGAGCAGGCACTGCTGTGGCTGGAAAAAGCCGCCGCCCAGGGCAATGCTGCAGCTCAGTTCGTACTGGGGCTCATGTACTTTACAGGCAAAGGCGTGGAGCTGGATTATGGACAGGCCAGGCTGTGGTGGGAAAAGGCCGCAGCCCAGGGATATGCCGAAGCTCAGTTATTCCTGGGCAGGATGTACTATGCAGGCAAAGGCGTGGAGCTGGATTATGGACAGGCCAGGCTGTGGCTGGAAAAAGCTGCCGCTCAGGGCAATGCCGAAGCTCAGTTCGGACTGGGCAAGATGTACTCTGCCGGCAGAGGCGTGGATCAGGATTATGAACAGGCGCGACTGTGGTGGGAAGAAGCCGCCGCACAGGGACATGCCTGGGCTCAGTACAGACTGGGACACCTGTACTATTACGGCAGAGGCGTGGAAGATGATGAAGATCAGGCCCGGTTGTGGTGGGAAAAAGCCGCGGCCCAGGGTCATGCCTGGGCTCAGTACAGACTGGGCTTCATGAACTATTACAGCGAAACCGGGGAAGAGGATTATGAGCAGGCCCGGATGTGGTTTGAAAAAGCTGCAGCCCAGGGAGATGCCCTGGCTCAGTACAGACTGGGACACATGTACTATCACGCCGAAGGTGTGGACCGGGATTATAAGCAGGCCAGGCTGTGGTGGGAAAAAGCTGCCGCTCTGGGAAATGCCGAAGCTCAATACAGACTGGGAGACATGTACTATTACGGCGATGGCGTCCGGGATTATGTCCAGGCCCGGCAGTGGTATGAACAGGCCGCCTTACAGGGGCATGCCCAGGCTCAGTTCAGCTTGGGATCCCTGTACTATTTAAACCAAGGCGGAAACCTGGATTATAAACAGGCCAGGCTGTGGCTGGAAAAAGCTGCCGCCCGGGGACATGCCGAAGCTCAATTTTCACTGGGACGCATGTACTATTACGGCCGCTACGGCGTGGACCGGGATTATGCGCAGGCGAGACTATGGTTTGAAAAAGCCGCAGCCCTGGGGCTTGCCGAAGCTCAGTTCTTCCTGGGTAAGATGTACTTTGCAGGCCAAGGCGGAGACAAGGATTACAAGCAGGCCCGGCTGTGGCTGGAAAAAGCAGCCGCACAGAAATATGACTTTGCCCAGTGCTTATTGGAAAAGATAGACACTGTAAACAGATAACTTTTCCCCGGCAAAGAGCTCAGCCTGGTATTGCGGCAGCTGTACTGCTGTCTTAGCGGCCCTGCAGAAATAAACTGCGGGGCTTTTTTGCGGTGTTTTGCACCTTAAAAACGGCGAAAACCGCATTCCCATGCGGGTTTGAGGCCGATTTTTGATTTAGAGGATATAGTAAAAACTTCTATACGCCGGCTGCCAGTTTCAATTGGCATTTAGGGGTATAGCAGATCAGCTGCCCTGGCGGACAGTGGCTTTTTCCCCTATCTTTCTGACTTCCTGCATGCTGCTGTCCGGGTCAGCGGTCTCAACCCGCCGGCCTGCAGTATCTCACTCCTGTCATTGACTTTTCCTGCAGGCCGCTGTTTGATTATATTTCCCCGGAAGGTATCACACTGAAATTCCTGGCAAGTCCCTCCTCCGGTTACGCCAAGTCCCACTTCTTGTACCCCTCAGATCCCACTGACCTGACAGAGCAGAGCCCGGCCGTAACTGCCTCTTTTTTGGTCCTTCTCAGAATTTTGTTGATGGCCCTTTTTGCAGCTCAATCTGACT
>CAYRIZ010000047.1:0-16506 GCA_964424565.1 uncultured Enterobacterales bacterium | reverse complement strand
ACAAAAAATGGCAGCTGAAAATTCTTAAAATCTGCTGCCCAATGTCAGTTAAAGACGAACAGACAAACAAACATAAGGTACAACCACAGCATATAAAAACTCCGAGGGGGTAATCATGAAAAAAATTATGCTCACCACCATCGCAGCTGTGCTTTTTTCCACTGCCGTGATTGCAGGTCCGCATGGTTTTGACAGCAAAGGTCATTACTACGGTCCGCAGGGCTTCGTCAACAGCCCCACCACAGTGGCTGAAGTTTTGAAAAACGGCCGTGATGATCAGATTGTCACCCTGCGCGGACGGCTGACCAGACATTTGTACAAGGATCACTTTGAATTTACCGATCTGGCCGGCAATACCATAGACGTGGAGCTCGATGACGACAGGAACTGGAATCACATTGCCAGGGATCAGCTGATCGACATCATAGGCGAGATTGACCGCGACTTTATGTCCATCTCCATAGACGTCAAGCAGGCCATCCCGGTAGAGAATCCATAGTCTGCGATCTCCTCGGAGGTCGAGACCTAACATCTCCTTGCAGTAAACGATAAAAAAAGCCTTAAAAGAATTCCCCGGATCCAAAGCCCGGGGATTTTTTTTGGCTTCAGCGGGGAGCGGCGGCTTCCTCTGCTGCAGGCTCAACCCTCTCCTGCTCCGGCTCCGGCAGAACAGTTTCCCCACTATCGCCGGAGGGCTGCAGTCCGGGACGCTCCATCCCGCGCTCCCTCGCTTCCAGGGTAAAGAGGGGCTCGCTCAAACTGCCGCTTAAGGTGACGCGGGTGCGCGCATCTCCTGAATACGAGAACATATTGCTCTGCCCCGAGAGGGTCAGCTGCTTGAGATCGGCGGCCAGGTTCAAAAACACATGTGAAGCCGGGGTATCAAAAGAGCCGCTGAGAGTACCCCGGCCGGGGCTGAAGCTGCCGGTCAGACTGAGCTCATATATGCCGGTGTCGGCCTGCCTTAAGGCCTGATACAGCTCCGCCGGGGGATACTCCAGCGTGCCCGCCGGCCCGCCATTGATCAGATCCAGCCCCAGATGAGAGATCAGCAGCCCCGGGGATTTGAGGCTGACCCTGCCCTGCAGGGAAGCGATCAGCTGCTGCCAGTCGCCGGTAAAGGGACCGGGGGCCCTGAGATCCAAATTGAGACTGACCTGCCCCTGCAGCAGATGCGGGATCAGGGCGCAGTTGAGATCTGAGAGATTAAGCTCAGGGGCATTGATGAGGAGAAAACTCGGGGCCCGGCTGAAGGACAGCGCCAGGGCTCCGCTGAGCTCGGAGCGCTGCAGCATAAGCTGCGGCACATTGAGGTTGAGCATATCAGCGCTTAAGGCCGCCAGGATGGTGCCCTGCATGAAGAACAAATCGGCATAGGAGAGATTGGCAAAATTGAGGCTGAACAAACCGGCTGATGCCCCCTGCAGCCGGCCGGCGGCAAACTTCAGGGCGGAAGCCTGCAGATTAAGCTGTTCTGCCGACAGGGGGAAATCATCCATAAAGGACAGCAGTCTTAAATTTTCCCCGCGGGCACTGTCCAGGCTGATTTCCAGATCTCCCACCGCTTCCTGCAGCCGCTCAATCTGCCGGCGGTGGAACTCAATTTTATTGTTCTGCAGCCACAGATCATGCACGTCCAGGGTGTGGCCGGCTCGATCCCAGGTGAAATCCAGGCCAAAACTGCCCTGCAGCAGCTGCCCGCTCACAGTCAGCGCCGCCCCTGTATCCTGTATGGTGCCGGCAAAGGAGAGATCTTCCAGATTAAGTCCCCAGTCAGGCAGGGCCAGTCCTGAGGCCGTGCCCTGCTGCAGCTGTACTGACAGCTGTCCCTCCTGCAGCTTGAGATCAGTAAACTCAGCGCTCAGCTGCTGCACTGACAGCTGAGGACCCGGGGCAAAAAAGAGCTCCTGCAGCCGCCCCCGCTCGGCGCTGATGGAGTAGGGAGCTAAGGCCTGCAGGCCGTCCCGGCAAATCAGGCGGCTTAAATCCAGCTGCTCAAAGCTCAGGGAATTGCCTGCGGCATCAAGCCGGCCGCCGCGGCCGCTGACCACGCCTCCTGCCAGTTCAGCCTGCAGGGAAGGCAGCAGCAGCTGATCCTGCTCCCAGGCAAATTCCACCCGCAGGCTCTTAAGCGGCAGCTGATCGAGCAGGACCTCCTGCAGCTGCGCACTGCCGCTTGCCAGGACTGGCTCCTGACCTTCTGACAGCTGCAGGCCATGCAGGCGCAGCGCGGCGCTTCCGGCCTGCAGGCGCCAGCTCTGCAGGGGCAGATCCTGCAGGCGCAGCACGTCTATCTGCAGGGATTTGGGGGCCGCCAGCTGCAGCAGCAATTGTCCGGCACTGTGCTGCAGGCCGCGCAGGGCCCTGATGTACAGCTCATTGATATGCAGAGTTTTCTCCTGCGGCAGCAGGCTGCGCAAATCATAGTCCAGGTAGATCTCATCTGCCTGCAGCTCACCCAGGCTGAAGCCGGTTAATTTGATGATGTTGGGATAAAGAGGGGAAAATTCGGCCCGGGCTATGCGGCATTCCTGTCCGGTCTGCTGCTGCAGCAGATCCTGCAGGGGCTTTTTGATGTTTTCGCCATTGATCAGGAGAATACCTGCAGCCACGGCAAGCAGCAGCAGGCTCAGGAGCAGCAGGGCCGTCCGGCGCAGCAGGGTGGCAGCCGCTGAGGGCTGACGATGACGGCGGGGCGGCATGATCCTTTACTCCCGGCTGAAAAAATGCGGGAACCAGCGCCAGACCAAATTCTCGGCCGCCTGCGGATTGTTGCTGCACACTGAGGCCGCCAGGCTGCGCGCCTGTTCGAGCAGGGGCAGATCGCGCACCACATCGGCCAGCCGGAAAATATCAAAACCAGCCTGCCTGGTGCCTGTGGCATCTCCGGGACCGCGCAGGCGCAGATCCTCGGCGGCTATGGTAAAGCCGTCGGTGGTATGCTTCATGATCTCCAGGCGCTGCCGGGCAGTATCTGTGGCTTTTTCCTCATCGTAGATGAGCAGGCAGTAGGACTGCCGGCTGCCGCGCCCGACGCGGCCGCGCAGCTGATGCAGTTGTGCCAGGCCCAGCCGCTCGGCGCTGTCTATGATCATGATGGAGGCATTGGGCACATCCACGCCCACCTCTATGATGGTGGTGGCAATCAGCAGCTTGACCTCACCGTCGGCAAAGCGCTCCATGACCTGATTTTTCTCATCCGTGGACATTTGTCCGTGCAGCAGGGCGGTTTCATGCTCCGGCAGCAGCTGTTTCAGCCGGGTATAGGTTTCCTTGACGGAATTGACCGCCAGATCTTCATTTTCCTCGATCAGCGGGCAGACCCAGTAGGCCTGCACCCCCTGCTCCAGATTGTATTTCAGCCGCTGCACCGCCTTGTCCTTTAAGGCTGAGCTTACCGCGGCGGTGATGATGGGACTGCGGCCTGAGGGCAGTTCATCCAGTTTGGAGACTGCCAGATCGGCATACAGGGCCAGCTGCAGGGTGCGCGGGATGGGGGTGGCGCTGAGGCTGAGCTGATGCGGGGTCAGGCCGCCGGCGCCTTTTTTGAGCAGTTCAGTGCGCTGTGACACTCCGAAGCGGTGCTGCTCGTCTATGATGATGAGCCCCAGGCTGTGATACTCCATCTTGTCCTGGAACACAGCATGGGTGCCTATAATCAATTTGGCCTGCCCTGATTTGACGGCCTTGCTGCTTTCATTGCGCTGGGAGCGCTGCATTTTGCTGCTGATGAACACGCAGTGCACGCCCAGAGGCTCCAGCAGGGCACTGCATTTTTGATAGTGCTGCCGGGCCAGAATTTCCGTAGGTGCCAGCAGCACCGTCTGCAGATCGTTATGGGCTGTGTGCAGGGCCGCGGTCACGGCAATCAGGGTTTTGCCCGAGCCTACATCACCGTTGACCAGGCGCAGCATAGGCTCGCCGCGCTGTAAATCGGCTGCCACCTCGGCCATGACGCGGGTCTGGGCGGCAGTGGGGGTAAAGGGCAGGGACTGCAGAAAACGCTGCTGCAGCTCTTTCCGGCAGCAGATGACCGGCGCCTGCTTACGGCTCTGCCGGGATTTGCGCAGAATAAAGGAAATCAAATAAGCAGTCAGCTCTTCAAAGGCCAGGCGCTTAAACTGCGGCAGGGCTTGCGGCCGGGGCAGGGAGCCGTCGGCGGCGGGTTTGGGGTAATGACAGGCGGTGATGGCCTGATTGAGGCTCAGGCCGCCTGGGCACTGCTCTGCCGGCAGCAATTCGCTCAGCGGATTGATTTGCAGCAACTGCAGGGCTGACTGCTCTATTTTCTGCATCAGCCGCTGCGGCAGTTTCTCGGTGAGGTGATAAACAGGGGTGAGATTTTCCTCCACCCGGGCTTTCTCCCCCGGACGCAGAAAGGTGATCTCCGGCTGATACATGGTCAGAGCGCCGGTGAAGCTGTCTGATTTGACCAGACCAAAGGCCGTAAGACTGGTGCCCGGGGCAAAGGCCCGGGCGAAATTGGCGGAAATATTGAAATACTTGAGATCAAGCGAGGCGCTGTCATCCCGCACTGTCACCTGAAAGACCTTGCCGGAGCGTCCGGTAAAGGAGGCGGCAGTGACCCTGGCCTCGATCAGCCGGGGCAGGCTGTCGTCGGCCTGCAGGGCGGCTATGGCGCAGCAGCGGGTTTTGTCCAGATAACGAAAGGGCAGGTTGAACAGCAGGTCAAAACAGCTGAACAGCCCCAGGCGGTTGAGCTTGTCGGCATAGCGTTCGCCTACGCCCTTGAGATTTCTTATGCTGTTGCGTTTGTACTGCTCGTCTGTCTGATCCATGGGTCCGCGTGCGCCGCGCTCCTGTACATTGCCATTCCTTCAACACCCCCGGCCGGACTGCAGCATCCGGCCTCAGGTCTGATTGTAACAGCAAAGAGCGCTCCGCTGCGCGATAAATCAGGCGCTTTCATCTCCTTTGGTCTCATCTTTGCTCTCAGCCGTGGCGTTTTTCTTTTCCTGTTTGTCGCGTATATGCAGGTGCAGGGCATAAAAACCAAACAGAAACAGCACCGAGCCTGAGAGGATAAACTGCAGGCTTAAATTGAGCAGGTGGGCTATGGTGCCGGAGATCAGCGGGCCCACCATGCCTCCGTACTGGCCGAACATGGTCATGAGCCCGAAGCCGCGGCCGCGGAAATCAGGCGGGGTATTGAGGGCCAGCAGGGCGTTGATGCTGGGCATGATGCCCACTATGAACAGTCCCAGGCCTACGGAGGAGATCATAAGCATGGTGATGTTGAAGGCAAAACCCTGCGAGAAGATAAAGGCGCCGGCGCCGAAGAAGGCCAGGGTCATGGTCAGGAAGAAGCCTCTCTTCTGGCCCATCATGCCCCAGAAGGGCGAGGTCAGGGCGCCGACAAAAGGCGGCAGCGAGCAGGCCAGACCGGAGAGGAGCTCCACATTGTTGTCAAAGCCGCCGGCCAGCTCGGCCACGTACAGCGGCAGCACCGGCTGTATGGCCACCATGACCATGTTAAAGCCCATGAAGAGCAGCAGCAGTTCCATCAGCCGGGGATTGTGCACGGCTGTTTTGACATCTTCAATAATTGAAGTGCGCGGGGCAGCTTTGGCCGCTTCTCTCTCCTGCCTGCTTTTTTCATTGGGCATCAGAGCGGTAATGATGATCACCAGGAACAAGGCGGCGCCGGCTACAAAAAAGGAAGCACGGATGCCGAACACGGTGGCCATGGTGCCGCCGAGGAGCGGTCCGCTCACCGTGCCTATGAGCTGTGAGGACTGCATGATGCCCAGGGCATAGCCTATTTTGTCCCGCGGGCAGGTGGAGGAAATCATGGATAGCACGGCCGGCAGATAACCGTTGGCAAACCCCTGCAGCACGCGCATGCCAAACAATTGCAGCGGGGTCTGCACCAGACCGCCGGTGGTATAGGTAAGACACAGCAGTATGGCCGAGCGGGTGGCCATCAGCTTCTGTCCGTTGCGGTCGGCCAGCCGGCCCCAGATGGGGGCCATGGTGCCGGCTATGAGAAAGCTGATGGCAAATACCGCTGCCGACCACAGCTCCACATTATTCTGTGAAGCTCCCAGTTCCAGCAGATAAATAGGCAGGAAGGGGGTCAGCATGGTGTAGGAACTGCTGGTGAAGTAAACACAAAAGGCACACAGCCACATTCTGGCTTTCCAGCTCATAATTTCTCCTTGCGGTCCGGGCCGGCTCTGCCGCAGAGTATGTCTGTTCTCCTCAACTCTTTCCGGTACCGCTTATGGTCAGTTTAGTGTGTGGATTGGCCCCTGTTTTCCACAGGGGGGAGGCGGCCCCGGAAGGTTACAGCAGCTGCTTGATAATCAGCGAGGCCTTAAAGCGGCGTACTTTTTTCAGGATGCGTTTTACCTGTTCGGGATAGGAGCTCAGATCATCTATCTCGGTGTAATTGTTGATGCGTCTGGCATTGTGCAGGATGAACTGCTGCTCATGCGAGTATTTTTCCTGCATCAGCTGATGCGGATCGTGGACCAGCAGGCCGTTTTCCAAATCCAGCGCCCAGGCCCGCGGATTGAGATTGTTGCCGGTGAGCAGAGCCAGATTGCGGTCCACAAACAGCCCCTTTAGATGATAGGTATTGTCCCCGTCCGCCCAGAGCATGACCTTAAGCTGCCCTGAGCTGACCTGAGCGTGGTATTTCTGCATAAACTCACGCAGGTTCTGCTCATATATATAAGGTACCGCACCTATGGTGGAGAAAGGCTCAGTCTCCGGTATATAGAAATCATTGGCCTTTTTGTCGCCGGCCACTATGGTGACTTTGATGCCGCGCTCCAGGGCGTGTTCCAGGGCGTGCAGCAGATCCTTGGGGGGATTGAAGTAGGGAGTGCACAAAAAGAGCTCTTTTTTGGCTGCGGTAATACACCACAATATAGTGCGGTTGAGCTGATTGTTGTGGCGGCCCAGACCGGCCAGCGGGGTAATGCCCACTTCATCTGCCTTGATGCGGCTGTCCTTGAAGGTATAGTGCATGCGGGTCAAATGCCGGCGCAGCTGCTTGATCTCATCCTTGATTTCCCTGGTGGGATGGACCTGACCCTGCGAGAAATCCTGCACGGCATAATTGATGTGAAAGGCCCGGGTGGCAAAATCATTCATGCTGTCGGCCAGTTCCCGGCTGACTATTTCATGATAACGGTCCAGACGGTAGCGGCCGGCGTAATTGAGATAAACCTCATTGACCGAGGCCCCTGAGTAGAGCACGGTATTGTCAAACACGCAGCCCTTTAAATGCATCACGCCAAAAATTTCGCGCTTTTTGACCGGCACCCCGTATATGGCCGGCGGATGGGCACAGCCCTCGGCCATTTGATAATACATGGCGGCATTGCCCGGGCTTTTGTCCTGGCCGATGAGACCGCGCTGGGCGCGGTGAAAGTCCACGTACACCCGTATGTGCAGCTGCGGATGATCCTGCTGGGCCTGATAGAGCGCTTCCATGATCTCGCGGCCGGCGCGGTCGTCCTGCAGATACAGCAGATTCATGGTGATGCGCTCGCGGGCATTCCGGATCAGCTCGAGCATACGGGCATGAAAGTATTCAGGGCGTTCCAGTATGCTGCAGGCGGCTGCCTTGACCGGGATCCGGGGCAGCTGCTTCAGCATGGTCTGACAGTACAGCGAAGTAGGCAGATTTTTACGGGGAAAAAACATAGCAGCTCCTAGATTGCTGTGGTGGCCGCAGTAAGCCAGTTGAGCTCGATATCGGAGAGCGTAGTGGCCGCTGAGGTTATGAGATGGAAGACATGCTGATGGTAATTGTTGAGCCATTCGCGCTCTTTGGCGGTAAGCAGCTCGCGCTGCACCAGACGCAGGTCAAAGGGTACCAGGGTCAGGGGCTCAAAGCAGAGCATGTGCGACATGTGGGGGGCCGGGCAGGGGGTGACTACGGCCAGGTTTTCCAGTCTGATGCCGTACTCATTGCTTTTGTAGTACCCCGGCTCTATGGATACCACCATGCCGGGGCGCAGGGCCACGGGTGAGCTTCTGCTGGAAATATTCTGCGGCCCTTCATGCACGGCCAGCAGGTGCCCCACGCCGTGGCCGGTGCCGTGCTCATAATCCAGACCCAGATCCCACAGCGGCCGGCGGGCCAGAGCGTCGAGCTGCCAGCCCGAGGTGCCGCGCGGAAAGACTGCCGCTGCCAGGGCTATGTGGCACTTGAGCACCACGGTGTACATTTTCATCATTTCAGGCGTGACGGTGCAGCCTACCTTGACGGTGCGGGTGATGTCGGTGGTGCCCTCCAGAAAGTGGGCGCCGCTGTCGATCAAATACAGGCTGTCCAGACCCAGCGGCCGGGGATGCTTCATTTCGCGGTGATTGTAGTGGCACATGGCCGCATTGGGGCCCAGCGCGGAAATGGTGTCAAAGGAAGGACCGATGAAGTCTCCTTCCACCCGGCGCAGCACCTCGGCTTTTTCAGCCAGGGTTTCCTCGGTCACCGCCGCCACGGCTTTGGCCAGGCTCTGGGCATCCGTTCTCTGATCCAGCTGCAGGGTTTCATCCAGCCAGGCCAGGAAGCGGCACATGGCAATGCCGTCCTTGAGGTGGGCCTTGTGCTCGCCGGCCAGCTCCAAATCGTTTTTGCAGGCCTTGGGAATTTCGCACAGTCCCAGGCCCTCCACCACCTCGGCCCCGCCTTCATGCAGCTGTTTTAATACTGCGGCATTGGTGGCTGCCGGATCTACATGCACCCGGCAGCGGGCGGTACACAGCCGCTCGAGCATGTCGTCAAAGCGCTCTTCAGGGAAGATGTCCACATGCCCGAAATGCTGTTCCAGCTCGCCCTGCAGATCGTCATTGAGATGTCTGGCGTTGACATACCATTCCACCACTTCATTGGCATAGGCAGTCAGGCGGCAGTTGATCACCGGCAGACAGTGGCGGTCGCGGCCGCGGATGTTGAGCAGCCAGCATATGGTCTCCGGGCTGGAGATCACCGTGGCATCCAGACCTTCCGCGCGCAGGCGGCGGGCCAGATCGCGGCGTTTCTGCATGCTGGGGCAGCCATTGTATTCATCAGGGTAGATTTCAACCTGGGAGTAAAAAGGCTTGGGACGATCTTCCCAAATGCTGTCCACCAGGCTGCGGGAGACGGCCACCGCCTCCAGACCGGCCTTGTCCAGGGCAGAGCTGAGCTGTTGATAGTAGCTGTAGGACAGTCTCTGCAGATCCAGCCCCACGCGGCTGCCGCGGGGCAGCAGGGCGGTCATGAAATCCTCGGGAAAGACCTCGGCGCTGTTGAAGCGGTCAAAAAGATCTGCTGTTACCTGTTCTGCCACCTGCACGGTGTAGCGGCCGTCCACAAACACGGCGGCCGGGTGCTGCAGGCAAAGCTCGCGGCCGCGCCTGGAGGTCAAAAGCAGGGGTTCTTTTTTATTGACCAGGTCAATATCGTCATTGAGTACCACGGCAAAGCCGGCAGAACCGGTAAAGCCGCAGATATAGGCCAGACGCTCGCAGTCCGGGGTGAGCTCAGAGGACAGATAGGCGTCGTCATGGGCAATCAGCACGGCATCCAAATCAAGTTCACGCATCAGGGCGCGCAGCTGCGTCAATCTGTTTTGGTAAAGACTAAATCCATCGCTCATGAAATGCTCCAACTTCTCAAATTAGGTGATGATGCCTGCCATCCCCGCCCGTCTGCAGTATAGCATAAGTGCATTTTACGGGACTGCAGAGCCCTGGGCACGTTTTTTGCAAATACCCGGCAAATCAAGCATAATCAAGCATAATCAAAGCTGCAGCAGAATAAAAGAATCCATCTGCTGCATCAAGGCTGATAAGTTTATAAGGAGCTTGCACCATGCCGGAAGATTTCAATCCCCTGCTGCATATTGAGGGTCTGCCGATTTTTTCGGCCTTAAAACCGGAGCATGTCTATCCTGCAGTCAAACAGGCCATAGAACACTGCCGGGCAGTGATTCAGCGGGTCTGTATTGCAGATGAGCAGCACCGTCCCACCTGGGACAGCGTGATCGCCCCCATAGAGGAGGCCGATGATAAATTCTCCAAGATCTGGTCTGTGGTTTCGCATTTAAACGGGGTGTGCAACACTCCCGCCCTGCGTGAGGCCCATGATTCCTGCCTGCCGCTGATTGCCGAATATTCAACCTGGGCCGGACAGTATCAGCCGCTGTATGAGATGCTCAAGAGCATCAGGGGCAGCAATGAATTCCTGCGCCTGAGCCTGGCCCAGCGCAAGGCCGTGGAAAATTCCCTGCGTGACTTCAAGCTCACCGGTATAGATCTGCCGCAGCAGGACAAGGAGCGCTTTGCCCGCATCAGCGCCGAGCTGTCACAGCTGCAGTCCGATTTTGCCAACAATGTACTCGATGCCACCCATTCCTACATCCGGCAGGTCACCTCTGAGGCCGAACTGGCCGGCATTCCGGCCGGAGCGCTGCGCCTGGCCCGGGCCGAGGCGGAAAAACGCTCCCTGGAAGGCTGGGTCTTTACCCTGGATATGCCCTCCTATCTGCCGCTGCTGATGTATGCAGACAACAGGGAACTGCGCCGGGAAATGTATGAAGCCTACAATACCAGGGCCTCGGAGCTCGGTCCCGACGGAGGCAAGTTTGACAATACCCAGGTAATGGAGCGCATCCTGCAGCTGCGCCATGAGCAGGCCTGCCTGCTGGGCTTCCACAATTACGCAGAATACTCCATAGCCGCCAAAATGGCTGAGACCACCGCGCAGGTAATGGATTTCCTCACCGATCTGGCCGGCAAATCCAAACCGCAGGGCACCTTGGAAATGGACGAACTGCGGGAGTATGCCGCCGCCCATGGATGCCCTGATCTGCAGCCCTGGGATGTGACCTACTACTCGGAGAAGCTCAAGCAGGAGCGTTTTTCCATATCCGAGGAGGAGCTGCGCCCCTACTTCCCGGTGGACAAGGTAATAGCCGGGCTGTTTGAATGCGCCCACCGGGCCTATGACATTTCCATACGCCCGCGCTACGGCGTGGATGTGTGGCATGAGGATGTACGCTGCTATGATGTCTGCGACAGTTTTGGCAGCCGCATAGGCACCTTCTTCCTCGATCTCTACGCCCGCGAGGGCAAGCGCGGCGGCGCCTGGATGGATGAATGCCAGAGCAGGCGTTACCGCAAGGACGGCGCCCTGCAGCTGCCGGTGGCCTTCCTGGTCTGCAACTTCACTCCTCCTGTAGGCGGCCGGACGGCCCTGCTGACCCACAGCGAGGTGGTGACCTTGTTCCACGAGTTCGGCCACGGCTTAAATCAGCTGCTGACCCGCATAGACATAGCCGATGTTTCCGGCATCAACGGTGTGCCCTGGGATGCCGTGGAACTGCCCTCGCAGTTTAATGAGGAATTTGCCTGGCAGCCGGAAGTGCTCAATTTCCTGTCCGGCAAAATAGGCACAGGTGAGCCTCTGCCTGAGGATAAACTGCAGGCCCTGATCGCCGCCAAGAATTACCACTCGGCCATGGCCATGCTGCGGCAGCTGGAATTTGCCCTGTTTGACTTCAGCCTGCATCTGCATTATGACCCGGCCGCCGGCGGCCGTGTCCTGCAGACACAGGAGCAGGTGCGCTCCGAGGTGGCAGTGGTGCCGGCCTATCCTAATTCCCGCTTTGCCAATTCCTTTACCCACATCTTTGCCGGCGGCTATGCTGCAGGCTACTACAGCTACAAGTGGGCTGAGGTGCTGGCGGCCGATGCCTTTGGCAGACTGCTGGAGGAGGGGCTGTTTACCGGCCGGGCCGGGGCTGATTTCCGCGACTGTATTCTGGCCGTGGGCGGCGCTGAAGATCCTACAGCCGCCTTCATCAAATTCCGCGGCCGCAGACCCAGCGTGGATGCCCTGCTGCGGCAAAGCGGCATCAAGGTGCAGAACAGCGATAAAGCAGACAATAGTGCTGACTGATGCCTGAAGTTTTCCCGACCCTGGCATCGGGAAAATTAAGTTTACATAAGCATTCAGGACAGAAGACAGGAGCAGCCTCCAGGAGCGCAATGCAGACCCGGGAGGCTGTTTTTATTTGGAGGAGGACTGTGTCAGCACCCGGCCGCTGACTTTGGGGATAAACAGTGAGATCACGGCGGCCAGGGCCAGCAGTCCCACTATGATCTGCATGGTGGCTCCCAGACCGTACTGATCGCCCACCGAGCCCAGTACCGGAGCCATGATGCCGCCGAAACTGATGCCCAAACCCACAGTCAGTCCGGTGGCCAGACCCAGGTGCAGGCACAAGAAGCGCTGTCCTATGATCACTATGGGCGACATGGCCATGTAGTAGGCAAAGGAAGCGATCATCAGCGCCAGCAGGGCCAGCGGAGCATTGTCTGTGCTGACAAACAGCAGGGCAAAGGGCACGGCGGCAAAGGAAGTGAGGCGCACCAGCTGCGTAAAGCCCAGACGGTCGGAAAAGAATCCGCCGGTCAGGGTGGCCGCCGCGCCGCAGACGGCTATGGCTGAATTGGTCAGGGCCGCGCCTTCCTCCGGCCGGCCCAGCACATGCACAAAGTACAGCGGCAGGAAGGCTGTCAGCGAGAACATGGCCGCCGAGCGGGCAAATACCAGGGCCAGCAGGATCACCGTGGCCGGGTAATTTTCCTTCAGGCCGCAGGTTTCCTTCTGCCGGCGGGTTTCATTCATGGCCTGTACGGACATTTCCTTGTACAAACTGTTCTTTTTGACAAAGAAGCAGGTCATGATCAGCGCCGGCAGGCAGATGAGCAGCGTGGCCTTAAGCCCCAGCAGCATGTAGCCGGCGGTGAAATACAGCGGCCCCACGGCAAAGCCTATATTGCCCCCGGCCGAGAATATGCTCATGCCCTTGCCCGGATGCTGTCTGGCAAAAATACTGGCCAGCCGGCCCGCCTCAGGATGAAAGACGGCTATGCCTATGCCGTTGACGGCCACCAGCAGAAACAGCAGGGCAAAATTGTCCGCAAAGCCCATAAACATGATGCCGGCGGCCGCGGTGAGCATGCCGGCGCACATCAGATAAGGCCGCGGTTTGCGGTCGGCCAGCAGCCCGGTCAGGGGCTGGGCCACGGCATTGACCATGGTGGAGGCCATGATGAGCAGGGCCACATCAGCATAGGAGGTCAGAATGCCCTCCAGATACATAAAGGACAAAATGGCCGGCAGGGAGCCCTGACAGAGGTCATCGGCCAGGTGCCCGCCCATGATGAAGAAATTTTCCTTCAGATCCCTGTAAGCAGCCGGAATTAGTGCCATGGCAGTATTCCCGGTGCTACTGATGTCTGCGGTTTTGATTGAGCGTATGCGGATCGGGCAGCTTCAGACCGCCCACCGGCTCGGCCGGACAGCCCAGGATGGATCTGGTGGTCTTGTTGACTTCAAAAATCCTGACCTTCAGCAGATCGCCCAGACGCAGGGCCGGGGTGCCGTGCACCAGCAGTTCGCCGGTAATGGCGGAGAACTCCATGGCTGTCTTGTCCTCGGACACAAAGGAGGAGGGAATGAAGATCATGGCGCCGTTTTCCTGCAGGGCGGCGCGCAGACCGCCTCTGACCACATCAAAGATCTCGGCGGTGAACACGGTCTTCTTCTCTATATCCGGCTTGAGGTAATCCACATAGAGCCAGTCCCTGACATCGCGCTCGGCCATGCGGTTGATGCGGCGGGCGGCATTCATCTGCTGCAGGGTATTGCTGTCCGGCAGCCGCGGTGAGGAGGTCTGCAGGATCATGGCCTTGAGCAGACGGTGATTGACCATATCGCCGTACTTGCGTATGGGAGAAGTCCAGGTGGCATAGTTCTGCAGGCCGAGGGCAAAGTGCGGGGCCGGGGTGATGCTGATCTGCGAGTACTCCTGCAGCTTGCGGATGCGGTTGTCCAAATAGGTGCTCTCCTGGGATGAGGCATAACGGCGCACGGCGCAGAAGCCCTCCATGGTGGCAATACTTTCGGCTGTAGCGCCCTCAAAGCCTTCCTCGCGCAGCAGATCCAGCACATCGCGGGTAACCTTGGGATCGAAACCGGCATGCACATTGAAGATACCGGCATGGAAGTGGGCGGCCAGCTGATCACCACAGGCTATGTTGGCTGAGATCATGGCCTCTTCCACTATACGGTTGGCTATACGGCGGTAGTTGATTTGAATATGATCCAGCGCTCCTTCCTCATTGAGCACAAATTCATAATCCGGCGGATTGCGGAAGGGGGCGGCATGGGTGCAGCGGAATTTGTCGCGGGCCAGGGTAAAGTCCACCAGATCATGCAGCACGCGGGCTATAGCCTCTGAGGGAGCAAAATCCTCGGCTGCGCCCTTTTCCAGGAAATCGGAGACTTTGTTGTAGCTGAGCTTGCCCTGGGATTTAATGGAGGCAAAGCTGAACACTGTCTGCTGTGAATTGACCTCGCCTTCAGTGCTTACCGGAATGCGGGCGCACAGTACAGGGCGCACCTCGCCTTCCCGCAGGGAGCAGAGATCGTCCGACAGCTCGCGGGGCAGCATGGGAATGTCGCGGCCGGGCAGATAGATGGAGAAGGCGCGATGAGAGGCCTCGCGATCCAGCGGACTGTTTTCATCTATATAGCCGGTGGGGTCGGCTATGGCCACATACAGCACAAAGCTGCCGTCAGCCTCCCTGGTGATGTAGAGGGCATCGTCCATGTCACGGGTCTTTTCACTGTCTATGGTGACAAAGGGCAGGGCGGTGAGATCCTCTCTGGGGATTGAGCCTTCATTAAAATGCAGATCAGCGGGCATCTGCGGGCTGGTCAGGGGCAGATCCAGCGAACGCAGGCTGACGGTCCAGGGAGCCTTGGGATCGGCGGCCTGAGTGACATATTCTATGATTTCCGCCCGGAAGGACTTGTCGCGCAGGGCGTGCTTTTTCAGGCTGCATCTGACCCAGTCGCCATTTTGCAGTTCAGCTGATTTGTCCTGGCGGCGGTCATCGCACTGCAGCTGTGTTTTGATGGTGGGGCTGTCGGGCTGCACCCAGATCCGGCGTCTGCCTTCAGCAGTGTTGATATAAACCCGGCCGACGAACTGAGTCAGGGCGCTTTCCACCAGAGTTTCCGGTTCTGCCTGGGAACGGCCTGCATTGTCTTCAGTGATCACGGCTGAAATCTTGTCGCCGTGCAGCAGGTTTTTCATGAAATTGGGAGCGATAAAGTAAGATTTGTGGTCAGGGCACTCAAGGAAACCAAAGCCGCGGTCGCTGGCGCGCACTATGCCCTCCTTTCTGACCTTCTGGCTGTTGAAATTTTTCTTGAGCTCTCTTAAAGCGGGATCGTCAAAAAACATATGGGCTCCGAATGGAATGCTTCATAAAATTGCGCCAATTATACTCCAGCACAGGGGCCGCCGCCCCGGGCCAGGCAAAATGAGCTTCCGGCCGCCGCCACTGCCGCCTCCATCCTGCTGCCGCTCCTGCGCTCCTGGTGACGGTGCACCAATTTCGTGCAATATTCATTGGCAATAATTTATCTCATACTTTTCTCCGCTTTGCCTTTATGATGAGGGGGAGCATCAAATTTCATTTTGTTTACAGGAGACTGTGCGGCTGTACAGGCGGCGGGAGGCGGCTCCGCCTCCCCTGCTGTCCTGCCGGCTGCCTTTTTGATCTATGAAAAAATTCCTTATTTCCGCTGCCGCAGCGATCCTGGCCTGCAGTGCCGCCGCTGATGCCGCCGTCTATAAAGTCGGCACCCATCCTACCTTTGCCCCTTTTGAGTTTGTCGATGCCGAGGGTACCCCCACCGGTTTTGACGTGGATTTGATCGGTGCCGTGCTCAAGAGTCAGGGCGATGAGGTGGAAATAGTCTCCATGCCCTTTGACGGCCTGATCCCGGCCCTGCTGACCGGACAAATAGATGCCATTATCTCCGGTATGACCATAACCGAGGAGAGAATGAAGAGAGTTGATTTCTCCACCGGCTACTACAACAGCACCCTGTCGGCTGTGATCCGCTCTGCCGATACCGCCACCTTTACCGACAGCGAGGCCCTCAAGGGTCAGAAGATCTGCGCTCAAATAGGCACTACCGGCTCTGCTTTTGCCGAAAAGCTCTCCCCGGGTCAGGTAGTCAACATGAATACCGAGCCTGATGCCCTGCTGGAGCTGAAAAACGGCGGCTGCGCTGCCTTGATCAACGATCGTCCGGTCAATTTGTATTACATCAAGCAGGCCGGCGACGGCAGCTTTGCCGAGATGACAGATGCTGCCCTGACCTCCAATCCCGATCTCTACGGCATAGCCGTCAAGAAGGACAATGCAGAACTGCTGCAGAAGATCAATCAGGGTCTGGTGGACATCAAGGACAGCGGAGAGCTGGGCGCCATACACGAGAAGTGGTTCGGCGTGGCTCCGGAATAACCGCCCCGCAGCCTTCCGGGGGAGCCGGGAGGTTTGAATATTTTTCCCTTCTGCCGCCGGCCCTGAGCCGGCGGCTGCCTTACGGCCTCGGCCATTTCTGCAGGGTGATTGCATAAATTAAAGCCAGCAGCCAGTCTGCTGATGGTGCAGACT
>CAYRIZ010000046.1:0-17152 GCA_964424565.1 uncultured Enterobacterales bacterium | reverse complement strand
CAGTCTGCACCATCAGCAGACTGGCTGCTGGCTTTAATTTATGCAATCACCCTGGCACGCGGCAGTCTGCTCCCGTCCTCAGGGCAGGGATTATGTGGGTTTTTGTGTCTTTCTTCCTGCCGCGGCATGTATAATCTGCAGAAAAATCCCGTTTACCGCACTGCGGGGGCGCATGGTTGCGCCCGGATCTGAGAAAAGTGGGAGCGTTATGCGTATATTGGCTGATGAGGCACTTCCCAATGCCGAGGAGGTGTTTTCCGTTTTTGGCTCAGTGGATCTCAAGGCCGGAAGGCAGATCACCGCCGCTGATGTGGCCTCTGCCGATGCTCTGATCATCCGATCAGTTACCAGAGTTGATGCTGACCTGCTGGCACAGGCGCAGCAGCTGAAATTTGTCGGTACCGCCACAGCAGGCTTTGATCATGTGGATCTGCCGCTGCTGCATTCCCGCGGCATAGCTTTTTCCACGGCACCTGGTTCCAATTCCGCCAGTGTAGGCGATTATGTGCTCTCGGTGCTGCTGGTACTCTCACAGCGCTATGGCTTTGAGCTGCAGGGGCGCTCCATAGGCATAGTAGGCTGCGGGCATACAGGCACACAGGTGCAGAAAAAAGCCCAGGCTCTGGGCATGCGCACGCTGCTGCGCGATCCGCCGCTGGCTGAAGCCGGGGCGGCCAGATATGGCGCATCCCTGGAGGACATCTTAAAATGCGACTTTGTGTCGCTGCACGTGCCCCTGAATATGGACGGACCATATCGTACCTGGCATCTGATCGGTGAGGAGGAGCTGGCGGCCATGCCGCAGGGATCTTTTCTGATTAATGCCTCCCGCGGTCCGGTAGTGGACAATCAGGCCCTGCTGCAGGCCCTGCAGCGCGGGCATCTGCATGCCTGGCTGGATGTTTTTGAAGGTGAACCTGATATAAGAGTACGGGAAATGCTGCCGCTGCTGGACGGGGCTACGGCGCATATAGCCGGCTACAGCTATGAATCCAAACGCCGGGCCGCCTTTATGCTGGGGCAGCAGCTGGCTCGGGTACTGCACATGCAGCCGCGTGAGGTCATGAGCGTGCCTGAGCCGGAAATTGAGAGCATCAGTCTCGGCCGGATCTCCTCCCTGGATTTGGATTTGCTGCGGCGGCTGGTCTTTGCCGTCTATGATGTCAGACGCGACTGCTCACTCTTCAGACAGTATTTTGCCGATGCTGCATCCTTTGATCTGCTGCGCAAAAATTACCGCGAGCGGCGCGAACTGTCTTCCCTTACCCTGCGCCATGTACCAGGAAGCTGTGAGGGTATGCTGCGCACCCTGGGGTTCCGCTGCGAAAACTAAGCCTGGTGCGGGAAAAAGCCCTGCAGTTTGTTCCTGCAGGGCCGTGCAACCGGCAGTGGGGCAGTACAGCCACCTCAATCACCAGGCTGTGCTTTTTATTGAGGAAGGGTTACAAGTCTTATTCTTCGTCGTCGTCCTCATCATCGTCATCATCATCATCGTCCATTAAATCGATCTTACCCAGGACGAACTGAGCTAAGGCGTATCCCTCTTCGGCAGTTCTTTTAAACCACTGTTTTGGCAGTTCATAATCATCGTTCCAGCCGTCTTCATCGAACATATCATCCATCATGAATTCAGCTTCGCTATGGCCCTGTGCGGCGGCTTTTTCCCACCACAGCCAGGCCTGGGCATAATCCTGGTCCACGCCCTCGCCGTGATAGTAAACGAACCCCAGTCCGCACTGAGCATTCGCATCTCCCTGTGCGGCGGCTTTTTCCCACCACAGCCTGGCCTGGTCATAATCACGGTCCACGCCCTCGCCGGTGTAGCTTCGGCCGTTGTAGTACATCTTACCCAGGCAGAACTGAGCTTTGGCATCTCCCTGTGCGGCAGCTTTTTCCCACCACAGCCTGGCCTGGTCATAATCACGGTCCACGCCCTCGCCGTAATAGTAAATCTTACCCAGTCCGTACTGAGCTTTGGCATGTCCCTGTGCGGCAGATTTTTCCCACCACAGCCTGGCCTGGTCATAATCTACATTTTCTTCATCATCGTCATCATCGCCTTTTTCATAATCATAATTGTCCTCAGTAGCTTCAAAACGATAAGAACCATTTTCGTTATAGTCTAAGTCGCCGTAATAGCCTATATATCCCAGTTTGTACTGAGCTTCAGCATGTCCCAGGGCTGCGGCTTTTTCATAACACTGCAGGGCCAGCTCATGATCCTGGTCTACGCCTTCTTCGCCTTTATAGTACAAGTTGCCTTCATGGAAGAATTTCTCTGCATCGTTTTCAATCATGATTGACCCTCTTTACAGATAAACTAACCAAACTATATTTTGGTAGTTTGAATTACAATATGTGACTTTGGTATTGATTGATAATCAGCATATTACGCCTTCTGGTAAAAAAAAAAGCCTATTGTGGGCAGTGCACAGCAGAAAATCAGAGCTGAATTTGCTGCCGAAATAAGAATTTGCTGTGGGGAATACTCTTGTGGATCAGAAGCTGTGGCGTGATTGCAGTGGGAGATGGCGCTGATACTGCAGTTATTGAGTGCTGTATAGGAAATCAACACCATCCGATCAGGCGTCGGGCAGGCCGCTTCCCTCCTCACGCTCACGCCTGGGGAATTTCGCGGCCTCAGTTAAACACCAAATAAGAGGAGGGTAAAGGGAGTCGGCAGCACTCCCTTCAAAACAGCAGTAAGTCAGGCCGGAGCCCTTTTGCCTCAGGCATCAGCTCCCATCCCGGTTATACCGGCAGGGAGCGGATGCGCATTCTCTTTTCCGCCCGGGCTTTGGCCCGCTGATCCAGAGCGTTCTTCAGGGCAATCAGCAGTGCCAGCAGGAAAAAGCCTCCCGGCGGCAGAATGGCTATTAAATAAGTGGCATCAGGCCCCAGCAGATGCATTTCAAAACGGGCCGCCCAGGGACCGAGCAGATCGGCTGCTCCCACAAAGAAAGTTCCCGAACCCAGAATTTCCCGCAGCGAACCCAGCACAAACAGCACCAGCGAAAAGCCTATGCCGCAGGATAAGGCATCCACGGCTGAGGCAAGCGGGCCGGAGCGGCCGGCAAAAGCCTCGGCCCGGCCCATGATGATGCAGTTGGTCACGATCAGGGCCAGATAAATCCCCAGCTGCTGATAAAGCATGGGGTAGAAGGCCTCCACCTCAAAGCACACTATGGTCACAATGGCGGCAATCAGCAGCACATATATGGGAATGCGCACTTCCCTGAGGATAAAAGCCCGCAGCAGGGAGATGATAAAGGAGGAGATCACAATCACCACGGTGGTGGCTATGCCCAGGCCCAGAGCCGAGGCAGCCGAGGTGGTGACGGCCAGCAGCGGACACATGCCCAGCAGCTGACACAGGCCGGGATTTTCCTTCCATAAACCCTTGATCACTATGGACAGCAGGGAAGGTCCGGCGGCTTTGGTTTTGCCGGCCGCGGCCTTTTCCTTGGGATCTGCCGTCCCGGGCTGCATCACCCCGCTGACGGTCTGGGGGTTGGGAGCCTGAGTTGACTTTGCCATGAGATTTTCCTTTATTTCTTGATCGCGCACTCGGGCAGAGCTGCTATATCGGCTTCACTCAGTACAGCCAGGGCATCGCGGCTGGCCAGTATAAGGGCGCGGGAGGTGACGGTGGCTCCGGTGATGTAATCAAAATCACCGCCGAATTTTTTGACATCCCAGGACACATTGTCCAGGGTTTTGCCGCTTAGGGCATCCAGGAAGTTGCCGTGGTGGCGGTCTGGTTTGTCACCCAGTCCCGGGGTTTCACGGCTGAACTGTATGTCGGCCCGGTAGATGCTCTTGTCGGCCTTAAAGCCTGAGATCATGATGAGCGGATTGGAGTAGCCGCGGGAGGTGGAGTACTGCAGGATATATCCCTTAATCTCACTGCCCTGATAGGCAGTATAGAGCTTCATGTTCTGTCCTATGCGCGGATCGGAAATGAGGCGGCACTGCAGCTGCAGATCTTCTCCAAACTCGGTGGCCGGCAGCAGGGTCTGCACCATGGCCCGCTCGGAGGCGGCGCGGTTGGCGGCTATGGCCTCGGCTGTGCTGTTGCGGGCGGCTATGATGAGGGCAAAACACAATCCGCCTATGACGGCCAGAAAAAGGCCGGCCAGCAAAGCCCGCAGATTAAGGCGCTCAGTCAGCAGTGACATCAGTGCAGTCCTCCTTCTTTATAGCCTATGCCAAAAGGCCGGCGGCGGGTCAGCACATCGATCAGCGGGGCGGCGGCATTGGCCAGCAGTACGGCAAAGGCCACGGAATCGGAATAGGATCCTTCCACGCGGATGAGCAGGATCAGCAGGGCGCAGACTATGGAAAAGACCACCCGCCCCCGGGAAGTGCCGGCATTGGTCACCGGATCGGTGATGATGAAGAAAGCCGCCAGCATGGTGCCGCCGAAAAACAAATGCTGCAGCGCACTGATGGAGGCATTGGGATCAAGGTAATGCCACAGTCCGCCGCCGGCGGCTATGGTCAGCAGAAAGGCCAGCGGCATTTGATAGAGAATCACCCGGCAGGCTACGAGCAGCACTCCGCCCAGGGCACAGGCGGCTGCCATGCATATATAAGCCTTAAAGGAGCCGGAGCTGAAGTCAGGATCCACAATGGTACTGACTGTTCCGGCCTTGCGGGCTGTTTTGATGCTCTCCAGGAAAGTGGCGCCGCTCAGCGCGTCGGCATTATCTTCATTTAAGGCTTTGATTTCCTCTGCCAGCGCCTGCTGCTCGGCCGGGCCGCCGGAGAAGATCACCTCAAAGGTACGTGCTGCCGTGGCAGTTGCCACTGCCGCCGGGGCCGGGGAGATATAGGTGGTAAAAAACGATCCGGGAGCGGAAATGACCAGAAAGATAAAACCCGCCATGGCCGGATTGAATATATTCATGCCCAATCCCCCAAAGGCATGCTTGACTATCAGTATGGCAAAGGCCATAGCCGCGGCAGTCAGATGCCAGGGCATCAATGAGGGCAGGGTGAGGGCCAGCAGGGCGGCGGTGACCACATAGGACAGATCCCGTGCTGCCCGCAGCAGGCTGCGGCCGCGCAGAAAAGCGCACAGCACTTCACATATAAGTCCGGTCAGCGTGGTGATCAGCAGCTGCCAGATCACGGCAAAGCCGTAGAAATAAACCATCACCGCCAGGGCCGGCAGCAGCGCAATCAGCACCAGGAGCATGATGCGCTGTGTAGTTAGTCTGGCATGCAGATGCGGGGCGGACTCCAGGCCCAAATTCTGCCGCCTGGAACTTTGAACTGTAATTTGCATTAATCTTTCTTCCTGCTTCTGGACAACCCCGGCGGCAGCCGGCTTTCCCCGGCAGCCCCGTCAGGATGGGCAGAGCTGCTGCGATAAGGCCAGTCCCTGGCCGTGATTTCACTGTCGGCTCTGTCGGCTGTATTTTCCGCCTGCCTGCCGTCAGGAGCGGCAGGTTCAGGTTCATTCCAGCCGGACTGCATCAGGCCGGCCTTTTTGGGTTCACTGCCGCGCCGCAGCATCTGCGGCAGAGGCCGGCCAACAGCTGCGGCTCCGGCTGCAGCAATCCCCGAACCGGCGATGACTGCTATCCCTGCAGCCTGGCTATTTTGGGCAGGAGCCTGGGCTGTTGCGGTGGCCGGTGCGGCAGTGGTCCCTTCTGCGGCCTTGCGCTTCTGGGCAGCCCGCAGGCGGGCGGCTTCAATGGCGGCGGCGCGGCGTTTGGCCAAAGCTTCATCTGCAGCAGGAGACTGGGTAGAAGCTTGGGATGCTCCGGCAGCCGGCGTGGCAGTGGTTCCTTCTGCGGCCTTGCGCTTTTGGGCAGCCCGCAGACGAGCAGCTTCAATGGCGGCGGCCCGGCGTCTGGCCAGAGCTTCATCTGCAGCCGGAGCCTGAGCTGGAGCCGAAGCGGCGGCTGCGCCGCCACTGCCTGCTGCGGCGGCTGCCTGCTGGGCCTTAATGCGGGCCAAAGCCGCCTTTTTCTTTTCAGCCCGTACTGCTTCTTCCCGGGCCAGGCGCTCCTGACGGGCAGCCATGCGCTCGCGGGCGCGCTCATTGCGTCTTTCGTTTTCCCGCAGCAGGTACTGTATGGCTTTTTCGCGGCGGAACTGTGTGGTCAGTCTGATGCGGCTGGGGCAGACAAAAGCACAGCAGCCGCATTCGGTGCAGTCTGAGATGCCGCATTTGGCGGCACGCTCATGATCTCCAGCCCGGGAGTAGGCATACATCTGATAGGGCACCAGCCGGCTGGGGCAGGCGCGGGCACAGCGGCCGCAGCGGATGCAGTTTACCGGCTCCTCCTCCGGGGGCACTTCCCGGGAGGAAGGGGCAAAAATACAGGTGGCACTCTTGGTTACCGGCACATCTACTGAGGGCAGGGTAAAGCCCATCAGCGGGCCGCCGAGAATGACGCGCTGTCTGTGCTCGGGCTGCAAATGGAAGTGATTGAGGACAAAGCGTACGGAAGTACCCATCCTCACCACGGCATTGCCCTGCCGCTGCAGGTTTTCCCCGGCCACGGTCACCACGCGCCTGATGAGCGGAATGCCGTCAATCACGGCCTGCTTTAAGGCAAAAACAGTCTCTACATTGTCCACTACTATGCCGCAGTCTGAGGTATGGGCCTGATAGGGGATCTCTATGCCGGTGACTATCTTGATGAGATTGCGGGCCGCCCCTGAGGGATAGCGGGTAGGGATCACCCGGATCAGCGCCCGGTCGCCGGCGGCTTCCCGCATGGCGCGGATCGCCTCTGGTTTGTTGTCCTCTATGGCCACTATTACCAGCTGCGGCTGCAGAATATGTCTGACTATCTCAATGCCCTGCACTATGTCGGCGGCACGCTCCTGCATCAGGCGGTCATCACAGGTGGCCACCGGCTCGCATTCGGCACCGTTGACAATAAAGATATGGCAGGTGCGGCTGCCCTCTATGGCTGAACTCAACTTGGCTGCAGTCTGGAACTGCGCACCGCCCAGACCCTCTATGCCGAACTGCCGGATGCGGCTGAGCAGTTCCTGCGGAGTCCGGCGCCGCCAGTCCGCTATGGGCTCGGGATCCACTGCAGCATCAAGGCCGTCTGGTTTGATGGAAATGCAGCGGCCGCTGAAGCCGGAGGGATGGGGCAGGACCTGTCTGTCTATGCTCACCACCGTGCCGGAGGTGGAGGCATGCAGAGGCACATTGCGTCTGCCGCCGGGGCGAGTCAGAGGCTGGCCGGCACGGACATAGTCTCCTATCTGCACCAGTATTTCACCGCCTTCTCCCAGATGGCGGTCCAGCGGCAGAGTGATGAGGGAGGGCAGAGGCAGCTCCTCTATAGGGCAATGGGAGGTGTTTTTCAGCTCCTGCGGCCTGATGCCGCCGAAACAGCGCCAGATTTTGCCCCGCAGGATTTTGGCAATCTGAGAAGAGGGCATTATCTGTCTCCTTCCACCTTAACGGAATGTATATTCCAGTTGAAGTTCTTGACGGTTAAATCCATGCTGATCATTTCTATGCACTCCTCCGGGCACTGCTTGAGGCAGTCACCGCAGGCAATGCATTCTTCACTGAGCACCTGATGCGGCTGCTTGACCTGTCCTGCTATGGCATCTACCGGGCAGTGGCGGGTACAGCGGTGGCAGCCGGTGCACATTTTCTGATGAATAAAGGCAGTGCGCCGCGGCGCAAACAGCAGGTCATCCCCTTCATTCATGGGCACGGGAGTGCCCAGAATGTCGGCCAGCAGCCTGACGGTGTCGGGACCGCCGGGGGTGCACTTGTTGCAGGGAGCCTCACCTGAGGCCATGGCCCGGGCATAGACGCTGCAGCCGGGGTAGCCGCACTGCGCACACTGCACTCCCGGCAGGGCCTTTTCCAGCTTCTGCTCCAGGCTCTGTTCGTTCAGGGACGAACGGGCCAGAAAGGACAGCAGCAGACCCAGCAGAAACAGACTGACGGCCAGGGCAGTCAGAAAGTAAATATCATGGGCACTCATACGGCACTTCCTGCAAAGCCGGCAAATCCCATAAAGGCCATGCTCATGATGCCGGCAGTGATGAGGGCTATGGCCGATCCCTGGAAGGGAGCAGGCACATCAGCTATGGCCAGACGCTCGCGCATGGCGGCAAACAGGGCCAGCACCAGCGTAAAGCCGGCTCCGGCACCGGCGGCAAAGATGGTGCTCTGCAGCAGGGTGTGCTCCAGGGACTGATTGAGCAGTACCAGGCCGAGCACTATGCAGTTGGTGGTAATAAGCGGCAGGTATATGCCCAGGGCATTGTAGAGATCGAAGGAGATCCGGCGGATGATGATTTCGGTGATCTGCACCACAGCCGCAATGATCACTATGTCTACTATGAGGCTCAGCGAGGAAAAACCAAAGGGCTCAAGAATGTAATCATTGACCGCCGCACAGCACAGCGAGGTTAAGATCAGCACCGAGGTGGTGGCCCCGCCCATGCCCATGGCCGCCGAGAGATGATTGGATACGCCTAAAAAGGGACAAATGCCCAGAAAGCGCACCAGCACAAAGTTGTTCACCACAGCGGCGCTGAAAAATAAGAGTAAGCCTTCCAACACTTTAAAAAATTCCAATTTGAGGAGGAATCCGGGCAGCCCAATTCCCGGGGAAAAGCAGACCGTCCGGGGTTCTCCGGGCGCATTACGCAAAATTGGCACCATAATACAGCAAAGAGGCTCAGATCTGCTGATAAAAATATATCACCTGCCCCGGCTGCAGCCCTGCCGCCCCCTGTGACCGCCCTGCTTTGCCCGGGACAGCCGGCACAATTGCAGCACTGCAGGCATTTTCATGGTAAAAAATGCACCATCATGCCATGCAGGCGGCCGCCGGACTGCACATTGTTCTACAATGAAGATCATGACCTGCCGTGTACATGAATGCAGCCGGCCGCGGCTGAACTGTTCCGGTACCTGCAGTCTGCGCCGTGAAGGCAGGGTCTGGCCTTCATCCCGTCTGCGCAGTCACCTGTGGATCAAACATTACAATAAGGAGGGATTATCAATTATGCATGCACACGCACCAGTCACCGGCCGGTTTAATACCCGCAGCCGCCGTATTACGCTGCTGACCTCAAGCGAGCGCTCCGAGCTTTTTGCCCGCCTGGCCCGGGACTATCCCTCGCCCAAAAGCGAGCTTAATTTCCGCAATCCTTTTGAGCTACTGTGTGCGGTGGTGCTTTCCGCCCAGGCCACCGACGTCTCGGTCAATAAGGTCACTCCGGCGCTGTTTGCCCGGGCCCCTACGCCGCAGGCCATGGCTGAACTGGGTGAGGAAGGCATAGCTCCCTTTATCAAAACCATAGGACTGTGGCGGGTCAAATCGCGCAATCTGGCCCGGCTGAGCCTGATGCTGTGGCAGGATTTTGACAGTGTGGTGCCGGATAATTTTGATGATCTGATCAAACTGCCCGGGGTGGGATCCAAAACCGCCAAGGTGGTGCTCAATGTAGCCTTTGGGCAGGATACAGTGGCGGTGGATACGCATATCTTCCGGCTGGCCAGCCGCACCGGCTTATGTCTGGGCCGGGACGCCAGGGAAGTGGAGGATTTGATTGTGCCGCTCATCCCGCCGCAGTATTTACATGAGGCCCATCACTATCTGCTGCTGCACGGCCGTTATGTCTGCAAAGCCAGAAGCCCCGACTGCGGGCACTGCAGCCTGAGCAGCCTGTGCAAAAGAAGGCTGGATTTCAATGCCCGCGGACAGCTGCAGCCGCAGCAGACCGCGCTGTAGACCGGGGCATTGGGGCTGTTACAGCATGGAAATCATATGACTGGCGGAGAGCTGCTCATAGAGCATATTGCTGAGCAGGTTGTGACCTATGCCCAGGAGCATCAGATCAAACAGCAGGGCAATGAGCAGCAGCAGCTGCACGGCACAGATCATGGGTCTGGAGGCCAGAATATTGTGCCTGATGAAATACTGCCCCAGCACCAGCCGCAGCAGCAGGCATAAGCCTACCACCGAGCAGGCCGCTGCCACGCTGAGGGTAACAAAGCTGACCGCCGTGACCAGGACAATGCAGCAGATGAGGCCCTTGATACTCATGGTGCCAAAGGAATCCACAGGATCCTGCCTGATGTCAAAGCACAGCGTCGAGGCGGCACAGGCTGAGATCATGGAGGCCAGGGCTATGATTATGGCTCCCTCCAAAGGCCCGCTGCCGCTGTAAATGGCACATACGGTAAAGATGATGAGGGTGCCGCAGAGCAGCACGGTGACGGCTGTGACCGTGCTGTCCGTATATCTTCTGGAGACATGGCAGATGAGTTCGGCCATTCCCCTGAAGGCCGTCAATCCGGTAAGCAGCACATAAACAGTCAGGAACAGCCCGCCGGTCAGCTGTTTGACATCGGCATAGCCGCAGATGGAAGCTGAGATCAGACCGGCAATAATGCCGGTGAGCAGATAGGGAAGGGCCATGGAGCTGGGGTAGCAGGGACCAAAACGCATGGCAGATCCCGGCATCAGCACGGACAGGGTGGTGTGCGAGAACAAGGCGGCTACCAGCTGGCGCAGATAGAGAGTGACGGTCAGTCCGGCCGGCAGTACTTCCTTATCATTGATGCTGGAGATCTTATCGGCATCCTCATGGCTCTGCCGCTCCAGGGCCAGCTCATCATAATTGGGGCTGCGGCTTTCGTAATTGATCTCAAAGGGTCTGTACTGTGCAGCCTGGATTTGTTGCTCCTGCGGTAAGGGCTGATCTACCGGGACTTCCGGGGCCAGACTGCCGGCGGGTGCGCTCTGCGGTATGGAATTCTGCGGCTGTGTCCTCAATACTCCTTCTGCCGCCGGAGTGGCAGCAGGAATGGCCGCGGCCTGATTCAAGCCGTCAGGGTCAATATTGGGCAGATCCGCTCCTGCAGGAGAATTGGCGCCGGAAGTCTGCTGTGGGGCTGGCGGCACAGTAGGGGTCGGCTGCGGCGGATTTTCCAGGGATTGCTCAGGGCGGCTCTGCTCAGGGGCGGGAGCAGATCTGCTCTGCTCCTGCGGCTGGGCCAGCAGATTTTCCGGAATGGCAAAAGGGGCTAAGGACTGATCTGCGGCTGCAGCAGGGGGAATGACAGCAGAGGGCTGCAGGCTCACGTTTTTGAAGATGTCGGCATGCATGGATACCGCACTTACGGTCTGCTGCGGTTGTGCCTGCTCAGCTGCGGCTGCCGCCTCAGGGCTGCTGCTGTCCTTATTTTCTTTGTCGAAGAATGATTTAAACCTGTCAAAGTCCATCTCATCTCCTCCCCTCATGCATCCTGACCGCTCTGCCGCAGAGCTTATAGACACAGACAGTGACTTTAGCTGCGGCATATTGTGCTTAATTTTAATGCCGGCTCGGATGCAACTCAATACAAAAAATATAAGGCCCGGGTAAAGGCGACATAAAGCAGCAAACCATGATCCTGCAGGCGGTAACTGCCGGCCGTGCCCGGTCTGCGGGCAGAGCAGCTGGCGGCGGCTGTTGCATTTTATTCTCACTGCTCCGCCGCGGTGCCAGGCGCAGGCCGCTTTCGCAATGGTGCTATAATGATTTTCCCCTCAGATATAAGCTTATTGAAAAATATGCAGTCCGCCCCTCAGGTCTGCACAACGAAAGGATCATTTTGTGATCAAACTTACTCATATTGAAAAGACATATGCCCCGGGTACGGCCAAAGAAGTCCGGGCCCTGCGCGATATTTCGCTGGAGGTCAACAAAGGCGAAATATTCGGCGTCATCGGTCTGTCCGGTGCAGGCAAGTCAACCCTTATTCGCATCATCAACATGCTGGAGCGGCCTACCGGCGGCCGGGTGGAAGTCAATGGTCAGGATCTGACCGCCATGACTGAAGCACAGCTGCGGGAAGCCCGCCGGCATATAGGCATGATTTTCCAGAGCTTCAATCTGCTCTCCTCGGCCACCGTGGCGGACAATGTGGCTTTTCCGCTGCGTCTGGCCGGCGGCATGAGTGAATCTGCCATAAACATGAGGGTGGCAGAGCTGCTGGAAATGGTGGAACTCTCCGACAAGGCCGGCATGTATCCGTCCCAGCTCTCCGGCGGTCAGAAGCAGCGTGTAGGCATAGCCCGTGCCCTGGCTTCCAATCCCGAGGTGCTGTTGTGTGATGAGGCCACCTCCGCCCTCGATCCCAAGACCACCAGTTCCATTTTGGAACTGCTGACTTCCCTGCGCCGGAAGCTCAATCTGACCATAGTGATCATTACCCATCAGATGGAAGTCATCAAGGAATGCTGCGATCGCGTGGCAGTGATTGACGGCGGTGTGATCATAGAGATGGGCTCGTGCCTGGAAGTCTTCTCCGATCCCAAACAGGAGCTGACCATGCGCCTGGTGTCGGCTGCCGTGCGCCGCGGCCTGCCGGCCCTGCTGAAGCACACCGAGGTGGTGCCTGAATACCGCGAAGGTGCCAAGGCGGTGGTGGAGTTGATTTTCCTCGGCGCCAAGGCCGATGCGCCGGTGATAGTGGAAGTGGCCAAAGAATGTGATGTCACCATTTCCCTGCTGGCCGGCAACATTGACCATATTCAAAATGTGCCTTTTGGCATCATGGAAGTTGAAATATGCGGCACCCGTGAGGAAATAGAGCGGGCCATAGCCGAATTCAGGCGCCGCGTGCATAAAGTAGAGGTACTGGGTTACGATGAACGCAGACAGCTTTCTGAATTTTGATCAGCTCTCCCGTATAGGGGGACTGCTGTACAACGCCAGTCTGGAGACCCTGTACATGGTCTTCGTGGCTTCTCTGGTTTCCATAGTGGTGGGCGTACCGCTGGGCGTGCTGCTGCTGGTCACTTCCCGGGGCTATTTCTGGGACAGCCCGCGCTTTTACGGCATTCTGGCCGCGGTGGTCAATGCCCTGCGCTCCATTCCCTTTATTATCCTGATGGTGGCCATCATTCCTTTTACCAAATTTATTGTGGGCACCTCCATAGGTACCACTGCCGCCATAGTGCCGCTGACCATAGGCACCATTCCCTTTCTGGGGCGTCTGGTGGAAACCTCGCTGCGCACCGTGCCGCAGGGACTGATTGAAGCCGCCGACTCCATGGGGGCCACGCCCTGGCAGATTGTGCGCCGGGTACTCATTCCCGAGGCCATGCCTGAACTCATACAGAACTTCACCATTACGGTGATAGTGATCATAGGCTTCTCGGCCATGGCCGGCACCATAGGCGGCGGCGGACTGGGCGATCTGGCCATACGTTACGGTTACATGCGCTTCCGCGCCGACGTCATGATCTCCACCGTGGTAGTGCTGATTGTGATGGTGCAGGTGGTGCAGTGGCTGGGTGATCTGCTGACCCGTTATTTCGATCACCGCTGACTGCAGGAGCCGGAGCTGAGCTGCTCCGGCTCTACCCTCACCGCAGGCAGGGCTTGTTCTGCTCTGCCGCTTTTCCTTCATCCTGCTGCATATGCCTCTGCAGGTCTTTAGGTCTTTTACGGCCGGCGGCGGGGCAGATAGTGCTGCTTGTTTTTGGTGCAGCAGCCGGAATCTGTGTCAGAGCCCCAAAATTCCGCTTGTGGGGGCTTGCAAAGCGGCCGCTCATGCTCTAAAAATATTTTCATGCGTAAAACCCCCTCAAAAAATTCTGGGTTTATAGGAGCTTTAACATGAACAAGATTTCAGCATTGGCTGCTGCTCTTTCCGTTTTTGCAGCCTGCGCTGCCGCTCAGGCAGGCGAACTTTCCGTCGGTGTAACTCCGGTCCCTCACGGTGAGGTGATGGAATTCGTCAAGCCTATGCTGGCTCAGCAGGGCGTAGATCTGAAAATTGTCGAGTTCAATGACTACGTGCAGCCCAATCTGGCCACTGATGACGGCGATCTTGACTGCAATTACTTCCAGCATCGTCCTTATCTGGAGACCTTTGTCAGCGATCATGGCGTAAACCTGGTTGAGGTCTGCTCAGTACACATTGAGCCTATGGGTATTTACTCCAAGAACGTCAAGACTTTGGATGAAGTGCAGCAGGGCGCCAAGGTGGGCATCCCCAACGATCCTACCAACGGCGGCAGAGCACTGCTGCTCCTGCAGACTGCAGGTTTAATCAAACTGGCCGATCCTGACAACATTACTGCCACCGTGATGGATATAGTGGACAACCCCAAAGACCTCGACATCAGGGAGCTGGAAGCCGCTCAGCTGCCGCGTGCCCTCGATGACCTCACTCTGGGCGTGATCAACACCAATTTCGCCATGCAGGCCGATCTGGTGCCCAACCGCGATGCCATAGTGATTGAAGGTGCGGAGTCCCCTTATGTGAACATTCTGGTGTCCCGTCCGGATAATGCCCAAAGCGAGGATATGCAGGCTCTGGTCAAGGTCCTGCAGTCCGATGAGACCCGCAAGTTCATAGAAGAGAAATACGCAGGTGCCGTACTGCCTGCCTTTTAATAAAGGCCTGGCAGGCAGGTAAGACTGCCCAGTTGCAGACTGGCTGCAGTCTGCTGCCTTCAAATTTCATGTAGAAAACATGTAGAAAAAAGGTCCGCTGTGTGCGGATCTTTTTTTGCAGCACCCAAGGTCGGCGGAGCCCGCCAGTTCTGCCGGCAGGTCACAGCAGAAGAGCATCATGAGCACAGCCCCCAAAGATCCTCCCCGCAGGCCGCCCTCACCCGCCGGCTCTGCCCCCAAAACAGTCAAAAGCGCCGGGCGCCGGGAAGATCTGACCGATCTGCCCGGGGTGCAGACTGACAACATCCCCGCCGCTGACGGTGCCACATCCGGCTTTGATGCCAGGGAATTTCTGCGGACCGTGCCCGGCCGCCCCGGTTCATACCGCATGTATGATGCCAAAGGCACGGTGATCTACGTAGGCAAAGCCAAGGATCTGAAAAAGCGCCTCTCGCAGTATTTTGCCAAACAGGTGTCAGGCAAGACCCGGGCTCTGGTCTCCCATATAGCGCATATTGAATTTACGGTGACCTTTTCGGAGACTGAGGCGCTGATCCTGGAGAACAACCTCATCAAGCAGTATCAGCCGCGCTACAACATCCTGCTGCGCGATGACAAATCCTATCCTTATATACTGCTTACCCGGGAGAAGCATCCGGCACTGTTTAGTCACCGCGGACCCCGGCGGGTGGCAGGGGACTATTTCGGACCTTTTCCGGACAGCTCAGCCGTCAAGGACAGTTTACGCATCCTGCAGAAGATCTTTCCCATTAGGCAGTGCCCCTCCAATATTTATGAGCACCGCTCACGGCCCTGTCTGCTCGCCCAGATCGGCAGGTGCCTGGCGCCCTGCGTGCCCATGACTCCCAAACAGGAGCAGCACTACAGGGAGCAGGTGGAGCTGATTAAACTCTTTTTGAGCGGGCGCAGTCAGGAACTGCTCAATTCCCTGACGGAGCGGATGCAGCAGCATTCAGATGCCCTGGAGTTTGAAGAAGCGGCTGTGGTGCGCGATCAGCTGCTTGCCCTGCGTCGGGTACAGGAATCCCAGTCCGTCTCCTCAGCGCAGATGCTGGATCTTGATGTCATAGGCCATGCCTCCGGCGGCGGCTTTGCCTGCGTGCATGTACTCTTTATCCGGCAGGGACGTATTCTGGGCACCCGCTCGTACTATCCCAAACTGCCGCCTGACGGCTCGGAAAATGAACTGCTGTCCGCATTTTTAACGCAGTTTTACTTAAATGACAGCCGAGCCATGCTCTTTCCCCGCGAAATTGTGCTCGATGAAGAAATTGAGGATACAGCCGTACTCGAGCAGGCCATCAGTCAGCTCTGCGGGCGTGAGGTGAAGTTCTCCTTTAAGGTCATAGCCGAGCGGGCCGGATATCTGCGTCTGGCCCATGACAATGCCCAGGCCGGCCTCAAGGCCAGACTGGCCGCCGGCTCCACGGCCAAAATGCGCATTGAGCAGCTGGAGCAGATCCTGCAGATCCGGAATGTACAGCGCATGGAATGCTTTGACATCTCGCACACTCAGGGTGAACTGACCGTGGCCTCCTGTGTGGTGTTCGGCAGGAACGGTCCCGAGACTTCCCGTTACCGGCGTTTTAATATAGAGGGCATTACCCCAGGCGATGATTTTGCGGCCATGCATCAGGTTTTAACCAGGCGTTACCGCGATCCCGCCTCCGGAGAACGGCCTGACATCATCTTTATTGACGGCGGACGCGGGCAGCTTGCGCAGGCGGAGGAAGTGATAGCACCGGCCTTTGCCCAAGCCGGGATTCCCGTGCCGCTTATTGTGGCCGTAGCCAAGGGAGAAGGCCGTAAGGAAGGCCTGGAAACGCTGATCCGCGGCTTTACTCATGAGGAATATCATCTGACCCTGGCCGATCCGGCACTGCAGCTGGTACTGCATATACGCGATGAAAGCCACCGCTTTGCCATCACCGGCCACCGCGGGCGCCGGCTGAAGGCCCGTACCACCTCGGCACTGGAGAATATTGCCGGCATAGGTCCCAAACGCCGGCAGGCTCTGCTCAGACATCTGGGCGGGCGGCAGGAAATCATGCGGGCCGGCGTGGATGAACTGGCCAAGGTGCCCGGGATCAGCCGGGAGCTGGCACAGAAGATTTACGATGCACTGCACGGCTGAGGTGAGGAGCGGGCGGATCTGCCGCGGTGGACCGCTCCTGGCGGTCCATTGTGAGGGTGGTCTGCGTAATCAGTTTTTGAGGATTTGCAGATCTCAAACAAACATCTGCTGCATCAGGGCTTTTTTAAGACGTTGAAGTTTCTCTGTCTGCTTATTTACTAAAGTGATTTTTATATTCAATTCTTTGAAAAACCGTGTAATGGTTTTTTGTAACGCTAAAGGTGGTAACATTACTTGTCTTGCTAAAATATGTTTTTTGTCACCACGGGGCATTTTTGTGCCTTTTGCTCCCTGCATGACATAATCAAAAAAATCATCATTAGCAATGAGAAGATATAAGAAATAAGGTTCAACCAGTTTGTTTGGTCTAAGAACCAAAATATCCGTCCCACATTTACCATCACACTCAGCAAGCCAACATTTTTTGAGATATGGTCTGATATTTGATATCAGAATATCACCCTCACTGAATTCTATCATTTGAGTATTATTTGCCGAGCTTTGTAATTGAGTTGTAGTAATATCTATTCCACCGTAGTCTTTAATAACTCGACTTTCGGGATAAGAAAATCCTGATAAACCCACTTCCAGCAAGGG
>CAYRIZ010000045.1:0-17343 GCA_964424565.1 uncultured Enterobacterales bacterium | reverse complement strand
AAAGTCAGATTGAGCTGCAAAAAGGGCCATCAACAAAATTCTGAGAAGGACCTCAGGGTATTATCTGTATGCAGATGCCATTTACGGAGATGCTCAGTTCCTGATGCATCTTGACGGCGATCGCGCCAACAGCGACATGCTCTACTTCAATACTGCTACTGGCAATTATGTGGTATTTACAGATACCGTCCTGACTAATGCTGATATAACCAACAACGGCACCACAGATAATCTGCGTTTTGCCACCGTAGGTTCGGATTCCCAGGCTTATTTTGAGGTCTGGACCAGAGGTCATCTGTACGATATTCAATATACAGTTGAAAGCAGGACGTACACCTCTGATGATGAAGAAAACGATGACTACAATGAAGGTGATAACAAGCCTGGTCAGGATTCACTCGATGACGTCTTCACAGATGGAGACACTAACTGGGTCATTGTAGCTTCCACTGCTTCCGATGAAGAGACTCCTGATGAAGAGACTCCTGATGAAGAGACTCCTGATGAAGAGACTCCTGACGAAGAAACTCCTGATGAAGAGACTCCTGACGAAGAAACTCCTGATGAAGAGACTCCTGATGAAGAGACTCCTGACGAAGAAACTCCTGATGAAGAGACTCCCTCCACTGACCCTGCAGGCACTCCAAGCCTGGGTGAGTTCGGTAAGGCAGCGCTTTACTCCGCCAGAGCGCACTACTTCAGCGGTATTTACCTTGATACCCTGAACAAGCGCATGGGTGAAGCCCGCTTTGTTGATCCCAACGCGGAGGATGGTGTCTGGGTACGTCTGAGACATGACTCCATAGGCAAGACCGGTCAGTTCCGTTCCGAAAACATCATGATCAATGTAGGTTATGACCATAAGCTGGCAGTCAGCAGCGGTGACTGGCACGTGGGTGCGGCGCTGGACTACATGCACAGCAGTCATGACTTCCGCGGCATTGATGGTGACGGCAATTCCAATCGCTTTGGTGCCTGGCTGTATGCCACCTATATAGGCAATGACGGTCCTTATGCTGATTTCGTCTTCAAGTATGACCATCTGAAGACTGACTATAATGTCATCGAATCCGGTACCGGCTTTACTGACAGCGGAGATTTCTGCAGTGATGTGCTGTCTCTGTCAGGTGAATTCGGCTGGAAGTTCGCAAACAGTGAGGGCTGGTTTGTTGAGCCGCAGGTACAGCTGCAGTACTCCTACATGAGTGATGATAATTACACCACCTCCAGTGGCATCAAAGTCAAGCTGGATGATGTCAACAGCCTGATTGGCCGTGCCGGTGTGAGACTGGGCCGCGACTTTGAGGTGTCAGGTTCACCGGTAAGCGCTTATCTGCGTGCCGATGTCATGCACGAGTGGCTGGGTGATCAGGATATCAGAGCCGCCGACGAAAGTGGTTCACTGTCCTATACCTATCACAATGATGATACCTGGTATGACGTGGGTATTGGTCTGAGCCTGTCTCCGACCAAGAACTCTTACCTGTTTATAGAGGCAGAGAAAGTCATGGGCGCTTCGTTTAAAGAGACCTATACGGTGTCTATGGGCGGACGCTACAGCTTCTAACCTCAGACTGATAAATCTGACATCTGCTGCAGGATTTGTACACGATCCTGCAGTCTTTGGGGGCGGCACAGTGCGGCCCCCAAATTATGTCAGTCTCCTCCCCGCCGCCTCTTCTTTCCTTTGGGTTCTTCTCCATGGGCCAGCAACAAAATTCTGAGAAGAACCTTTATTTTGCTAAGATGCAGTAAAAAATTACAGCCGTGCCGCAGCTGCTGCGGCAGACAAGGGAGACAAGCCAATGACCAGAATTTTATTGAAGGATGCCCAGACCTGTGAGCCTGGCCGCATCAGCCGGCAGGATATTTTGATCGAGGACGGCCGCATAGCCAAAATTGCCCCGCAGATCTCCGCACCGGGAGCCGAGGAAGTAAACTGCAGTGAGCTGCTCGCCCTGCCGGGCATGATAGACGCGCATGTGCATTTCCGGCAGCCCGGCATGGAGCAGAAGGCCAATATAGCCTCTGAATCCCGCGCTGCCGTACTGGGCGGCGTTACCTCATATATGGAAATGCCCAACACCCTGCCGCCTGCCACCACCATGGAGAAGATCCAGGAAAAGCAGGCCATAGCCGCCCGCGACAGCGCCGCCAATTATGCCTTTTATCTTGGTGCCGGAGCAGATAATCTGGAAGACATCAAGAAAGTGGATGTGCGCTCCGTACCGGCCGTCAAGGTCTATATGGGCTCCACCACCGGCAATCTGCTGCTGGACGATGAAGATGCCCTGCATAAGGTCTTTGCCGCCTCTCCGCTGCTGCTTTGTGCCCACTGCGAGGACAATGAGCTGATCAATGCCGCCATGCAGACCGCCCGCGCTTCCTATGGTGAGGATATTCCCTTCTCTATGCACCCGGTGATCCGCGGCCGCGACTGCTGCCTGAGATCAGCCAAAACTGCCATCAATACAGCCCTGGATACCGGAGCTCGGCTGCATATCATGCATCTGTCCACCCGCGAGGAAGTCACCATACTCGACTACTTCAGCCGCAAACCGCTTCAGGAGCGGCAGATCACAGCCGAAGCCTGCATCCCGCATCTGTTCTTCTCAGAGGCAGACTATCAGAGCAAAAAAGGCTTTTTAAAATGCAATCCGGCCGTCAAGACTGAAGCCGATCGCCGGGCCCTCATCTCCGGCATCAAAAAAGGCGCCATTACCACCGTAGGCACCGATCATGCCCCGCATGAGCTGCAGGTCAAAACAGGCTCCTACCTCAACACTGCCTCCGGTCTGCCCTCGGTGCAGTTTGCCCTGCAGGCTCTGCTGGAGCTGTGGCAGCGCCGGGAGATTACCCTGGAAGAGCTTATTGCCGTCACTTCCAAGAATCCTGCGGCTTTGTATCAGATTAAGGATCGCGGTGCTCTGGTGGAAGGCAATTTTGCCGATATTGCCCTGGTCAGCCTGGTGCAGGATCTGACAGTAGGCACAGACAATATAGCCAGCAAATGCGGCTGGTCACCCTTCATGGGACATCACTTCCATTCCCGGGTGGTACATACTCTGGTCAATGGTGAATTTGCCGTGCGCGACGGTGCTTTGACCGGACAAATCTGCAGCCGGCCGCTGGAATTTGACCGGCAGCTCTAATCTGCAGATCCTCCCACCCAAACCAAAAAACAGGCGGGCTCTGCGCCTGCCTGCTGAAGGTCTCTCATCTCAATTTAGGAACGAATTGCAGATTTAAGGGAATTCTGCTCTGCTGCCTGCCCCCTACTGCTGCAGCCCCATGGCATCACGCAGGGTGAAGAAGAGGTCGGTCTGATCGGACAGTCCCACCACATTCAGGGCACCGGGACCGTAGGCGGCTATACGCAGCTGCGTGCCGGTGTGGCCGGTATCGTTGACATCCTCGGAGTTGGCATAGCTGATGGTCATAGGAGCACCGTCAGCGGTGAGCACGGCCTGGGTAAAGCCCATGGAGTGGGCGTCAGGATAGCAGATCTGCGTGGAGTGGGCGTGATCGGCAGTCACCACCACCAGGGTATTGCCGTCCTGTTTGGCAAATTCCAAAGCCACCTGCACAGCCTCATCCAAATCCATGGTTTCACCAAACTGACCGCAGGGATTGGCGGCATGGGCCTGCTTGTCTATGGAGGCACCCTCCACCTGCAGGAAGAAGCCGTTGGGGTTGACCTTAAGGAGATCTATGGCCTTGGCAGTCATCTGCGCCAGGGTAGGAACCTCAGGGCCGCGGGCGGCATTGACTTCACACTTGACCACTTCCCCGGAAAGATTGCCGCCTATCACTGCCTGCGGACCCTTGAGGCGGATGGGCATATTGCCGTCGGCAAACAGTCCCAGCAGCGGCTGATCCTGATTGGCAGCACTGACGGCGGACAGCTCTGAGGCAGAGTTCACTACCTGGTATCCCAAAGCCTCGGCCTGCTCCAGGAGGGTTTTGCCCTCGTATTCCCCGGCGCGGGCTGTTTCCCTGAAGCTGGCGGCACCGCCGCCTAAGGTGACATCAGGACGCAGGGCCAGCAGTTGCTCGCTGATGGAACCGGCACCGCCGTTTTCCAGAGCATTGCCCGGGCAGCGCTCGGAGGTGGCGGAAGGACCATAGCACTTTCTCTGGGTCACGGAGGCGATCTGGGCGGCCGGAGTGGCATCCTGCAGCTCGGCAGTGGAGACGTCACCTGTGGCCTTGCCGGCGCGCTTGGCCAGATCCAGCAGGGAATCGTGCGGGTTGCCGAACACATCCACGCCTATGGCTCCGTTGTAGGACTTGACGCCGGTGGACCAGGCAGTGCCGGAGGCGGCGGAGTCAGTTACATAATCGGGCTTGAGGGTTTTGGCATTGAGGGAATAGTGGGTGTACTGACCGGTGAAAGGCAGGGCATCAAGGCCCTTGAACATGCCGCCGGCACCATGGGCGAAATTGCGGGCGGCGGTGATTTCGCTGTCACCCATACCGTCGCCTATCAGTAAGATCACGTTTTTGGCATGCTTCTGCGCAGCGTGGGCCAGTTCCTTTTGATAGAGATCGGTCATATCACCGCTGAGGCGCCGGGCACCGGCGAACTGGGTAATATCACCTTTGGCAGCTCTGTCATACAGGGCAGCATCATCGATATAGGAGTTGGACTGGGCACCGGCACAGGCGATTAAGGCGGGAACCAGGGCAGCCAGGCTCAAAGCCAGCACAGATTTTTTACTTAACATAGCGATCCTCGTAAATTAAACGTTGAGGCTATGGTAAAAATCCAATGTAAAGTTAACTTCCGACGCGTGTAAATTTTGAGTAAACAGCCCTGATTTTTTACTGCTGACTGCTTTCTGCCTGCTTTGGCGGTCCCTGCCGCCGCCAAATTAAGCCCTGCTCTCTCCGGTGCGGCCTTCTTTTCTTTCTTCTTTCCTTCCGTCTTCTTTGGGGCTTTGTCTCTTTGTCTGCAGATGCCGCGCCTCCGCGCGCAGGCGCGTTAGCACAACCACAGTTCTGCCGTCAAATTTTGGCTCTACAGCCAGATACTGCCGATCCGGGGAAAATTTCCTTTAAAAACAAGGCATTGCCGCAAAAGGCAAGAGTTTTACACAAAGTTTACAGGGATCAGCCTCACAACTTTACAAAACATTTCTAAGCTGGGCCCAACTTAAAAAACAGAAATTACCTGGGAGTAGAAATGAAAAAACAACTCTTAAGTCTGCTGACTGCCGTATGTCTGAGTGCTGCCGCCGCTGCCGCTTCTGCCGCTGATTTATCAGTGTCCACCGACGGCTCCACCTCCATGGAAAAGACCATAGGATCTTTGGGTGAAGCCTTTATGGAGAAGTATGACGGCGCCACCTTCACCTACAATCCCACCGGCTCAGGCTCAGGTATAGCCGCCGCCCGTGAAGGCCGCTGCGACATAGGTCTGTCCTCCCGTGCCCTGACCGCCGGAGAAGAGCAGGATCTCACCGGCACCCCCCTGGCCCTGGACGGCATTGTGCTGGTGGTCAATAAGAACAATCCGGTCAGCGATCTCTCAGTGGAACAAATAGCTCAGCTCTACACCGGTGCTGTGGACAACTGGAGTGCAGTAGGCGGCAATGACGCCCCTGTGGTACTGATTGGCCGTGAAGCCGGCTCAGGCACCCGCGATGGTTTTGAGACGGTAACCGGGACCAAGGATCAGTGCAAATACCGTCAGGAGCTGACCGCCACCGGCGACGTGATCACCACCGTGTCCCAGAACCCCAATGCCATAGGCTATGCCTCCCTGGCCGCCCTCTCCGACAAGGTCAAGGCCGTGACGGTAAACGGCGTGGCTGCCACCGAGGAAACTGTGCAGAACGGCTCCTACCAGGTACAGCGTCCCTTTGTGCTGGTTACCCGCAAGGACGGCCGGCTCTCCGAGGGCGCTCAGGTCTTCCTGGATTTTGCCTTCTCGGATGAGGCCCAGCCCATCATCATGCAGTCCGGCGTAGTGCCCGTAAAGAAATAACAGCTTCAATCACCACTGTGCATCAGCAGTTCCCCAGGGCAGAGCACAGGCCTCTGCCTTCATTCTCAGCCACCTTTGGGCAATATCCCATGAATCTGTCTGCAAAAAACCATAAGGACAGCATAGAAGCGGTGGCCAGTACCATCTTTCTGGTGCTGGGCATCATCAACATAGGCTTTGTGCTGCTCATCTGCGTCTATCTCATCATTGCCGGTCTGCCGGCCATAGTGGAGATAGGTCCTGTTGACTTTCTGTTCGGCACCCGCTGGGCTTCCACCGCCGCCGAGCCGCAGTTTGGCATTCTGCCCTTTATTCTGACTTCCATTTACGGCACAGCCGGCGCCATTATCATTGGTCTGCCGCTGGGCTTCTTTACGGCCGTGTTTTTGGTCAGGATGGCGCCGCGCCACATCCGTCTGACCATAGAGCCGCTGATAGATCTGCTGGCCGGCATTCCTTCCGTAGTCTACGGCTTCATAGGCATGCTGGTCCTGGTGCCTGCCGTCCGGGCGGTGTTTGATTTGCCGGACGGTGCCTCACTGTTTGCCGCCATCATAGTGCTGTCCGTCATGATCCTGCCTTCCATCATCAAGGTTTCCATTACCGCCCTGGAGGCAGTGCCGGATGAATATGAACTGGGCTCCCTGGCTTTGGGCGCCAATGAAATTGAAACCAGCTTCCGCGTGATCGTACCGGCGGCCAAAAGCGGCATAGCCGCAGCCGTGGTGCTGGGTGTGGGCCGCGCCATAGGTGAGGCCATGGCCGTGATGATGGTGGCCGGCAATGCCGCCAACATGCCCTCCCTGTTTGAAAGCGTACGCTTCCTGACCACGGCCGTGGCCAGCGAAATGTCCTATTCCTCAGGCCTGCAGCGCGAGGCGCTGTTCTCCATAGCCCTGGTGCTGTTCGTCTTCATCATGCTGATCAATGCAGCCTTAAATCTGCTCTTAAAGCACGGCGGAGTGAAAAGAAAATGAGTGATCACGACATCAAGACCATCCCGGAGCAAATCCCGACCTTCAGGGCAGTGCACACCTCAGTCCTCAAGGCCTGCATGCTGCTGTGCGTCAGCCTGACCATGGCTCTGGTGATCTTTTTAATCCTCTATATCCTGATCAGAGCCCTCCCGCATTTTTCCTGGGAAATTCTGACCACCAAGCCTTCTTATCTGCGGGGCACCATAGGCGTGCTGCCGGACATACTCAACACCCTCTATCTGGTGTTCACCGCCCTGGTCATAGTGCTGCCGCTGGGAGTGGGAGCTGCCATATACCTCAATGAATATGCCAAATCTCCCCGGCTGGTCAAGGTGATTGAGTACGCCGTGGAAACCCTGGCCGGCATCCCCTCCATTATCTACGGTCTGGTAGGCATGCTCTTTTTCTGCCAGTTTCTGCAGCTGCAGACCTCGCTGCTGGCCGGCTCCCTGACCCTGGTCATCATGAGCATCCCGGTCATCATCCGCACCACGCAGGAGAGCCTCAAGACCGTGCCCAACGGCTACAGGGAAGGCTCCTTCGGGCTGGGCGCCGCCCGCTGGTACATGATCCGCACCGTAGTGCTGCCCTGCTGCATAGACGGCATAGTCACCGGCTGTATTCTGGCCGCCGGCCGCATGCTGGGCGAATCCGCCGCCCTGCTCTTCACCGCCGGCTTTGCCCACACCCTGCACGGCTATATAGACGGCATCACCAGTTCAGGTGCCACCCTCACCGTGGCCTTGTATGTTTACGCCAAGGAACAGGGTGAATTTGAAGTGGCCTTTGTGATCGCCGCCATCCTGCTGATTTTGTGCTTCATCACCAACTATCTGGCCCAGGCTTTCGGCCGCCATATGCAGAAAAAGCAGAAAAACGATAAATAGGAAACACCATGGAAACTATATTTGATGTGGAAAACTTCAATCTCTGGTATGGCGAAAACCACGCCCTGCACAATATCAACATGAAGATTGAAAAGAATGCCATTACCGCCCTCATCGGGCCTTCAGGCTGCGGCAAGTCCACCTTTATCAAGACCTTAAACCGCATGAACGATCTCATCCCCTCGGTGCGCCTGGAGGGTTCCATCCGCTACCGCGGCCAGGAGATAGTCAATTCAGACATCAATGTCTACAACTTAAGAAAGGAAGTGGGCATGGTGTTCCAAAAGCCCAATCCCTTCCCGATGAGCATTTACGACAACATAGCCTACGGTCCGCGCACCCACGGCATCAAAAACCGCTCGCAGCTCAATGAAATAGTAGAGCAGTCCCTGCGCGACGCCGCCATATTCGATGAGCTCAAGGACCGCCTCAAAGACTCCGCCCTGGGTTTGTCCGGCGGACAGCAGCAGCGTCTGTGCATAGCCCGCGCCCTGGCGGTCAAACCTGATGTGCTGCTGATGGATGAGCCCACCTCGGCCCTGGACCCCATATCCACCTCCAGGATCGAAGAACTGGTGCTGGATCTCAAGAAGAACTACAGCATAGTCATAGTCACCCACAACATGCAGCAGGCCGTGCGCATTTCCGATTACACCGCCTTCTTCCTGCTGGGCGATTTGATTGAATTTGACCGTACTGACAAGATCTTCTCCAAGCCTGCAGATTCACGCACTGAAGATTACATTACCGGGAGATTTGGTTAACATGAGAAACCATTTTGACGCGCAGCTCAATGCCCTGAACAATGAACTTATCCTGATGGGCTCCCTGTGTGAAAATGCCATAGGCAAATCCTGTCAGGCCCTGCACGATCACAGCAGGGACATGGGCTTTACCGTCTGCAAGTCCGACAGTATAGTGGACAAAAAGGAGCGGGAGATCGAGTCCATGTGCCTCTCGCTCATCATGCATCAGCAGCCCATAGCCTCGGATCTGCGCTTCATCAGTGCCGCCCTCAAGATGATCACCGATATGGAGCGCATAGCCGATCAGGCCGCAGACATAGCGGAAATAGTCATGACTTTGGACTTTAATCAGGCAGGAGACATCTCCCTCATAGACGAGATGGGCCGGGCTGCCGGGGCCATGGTCAAAGGCTGCATAGATGCCTATATACAGCGCAACCGCAAACTGGCGCAGCAGGTGGTGGAGCAGGATGATGCGGTGGATGAGTACTTCACCCGCATCATGACGCAGCTGGTGGAGAGCATCAGGGAAAATCAGGATGCCGGCCGGTCCGCGCTTGATCTTTTGCTTATAGCCAAGTACCTTGAGCGTATAGGTGATCATGCCTGCAATATTGCCCAGTGGGTGATTTTTGCCATTACCGGCAGTCACAGCAGCGAGGAGTAGCAGATTAATGATTTACTGTGTAGAAGACGACATCAACATACGTGAAATTGAAATCTACACACTGCAGTCCCTGGGCCTGGAGGCCCGGGGCTTTGCCGACGGCAGGGCCTTTTTTGCCGCACTGGATCAGGAACTGCCCGATCTGGTGCTGCTGGATGTCATGCTGCCTGATCTGGACGGTATACAGATCCTGAAGATCCTGCGTCAGCGGCAGCGCACCCGCGACATTCCGGTGATCATGGCCACCGCCCGCGGCGCTGAATTTGAAAAGATCCAGGCCCTCGATCTGGGAGCCGATGACTACCTGGCCAAGCCTTTTTCCATGATGGAAATGGGCGCCCGCGTCAAGGCTGTGCTGCGCCGGGTCAAAAAGGACAGCAGCGACAATCAGCTGTGCCTGGGCGGTCTGGTAATAGACAAGCCCGGCCATAAGGTCACCTTGGACGGCGAAACCCTGGAGCTGACCTTAAAGGAGTATGAGCTGCTGCTTCTGCTGACGCGCAGCTGCGGCCGGGCCTTTACCCGCGAGCAAATTCTCGATGTGGTCTGGGGCACCAATTATGACGGTGAAACCCGCACCGTGGATGTACACATCAAAACTCTGCGCCAGAAATTAAAGTACATGGGAGAGATCATCAAAACAGTACGCGGCGTAGGCTACAAAGCAGAATACAACCCCTGAGCCAAGGAGTAAGCGGCGGCAGCAGGGCTGCCCTTAAGCGTGTGTGAATCAAAAAATCTTCCGTGCCATATTCCTCTCTGCCCTGATTTCCCTCATTCTGGCCCTCTCGGCCGTGCTCTTTTTCACCCACGAGGAGATCACCACCCGCGAGAAGGACAGACTGGAGCATGTGCAGCTCATGCTGGCTTCAGGCTATGAAAATCTGGGCCTGTCCTTTCTGGAAAACACCCCGGACAGCCCCTACCGCATCACGCTGATTGCCCCCGACGGCAGCGTCATCTTTGACAATGAAATCCCCAACCTGGGCAGTCATAAGGACAGGGTGGAAGTGGTACAGGCCATGCATGACGGCACCGGCCGCAGCCTGCGCTACTCGGAAAGCTTAAAAACTCAGACCTACTACTGCGCCTCCCGCCTGTCCGACGGCAGGATCCTGCGCACGGCGGTGACCACCAGCAGCATGCTTTTCCTGACCTACCGCATGCTGGCCTACTTTGTGGTGGTGATCATAGTGGTCTGTGCCCTGTCGCTGTGGTTTGCCTCCATGATCTCCCGGGCCATACTGCAGCCTTTGAACAATATAGATCTCAATAATCCTCTGCTGGTGGACACCTATGATGAAATCCGCCCCCTGCTGACGGAAATAGACAAAAAGCAGAGGCAGATCGATCAGACCATAAGCATGCTGCGCAGCCGCAATGAAGAATTTCTCACCATTACCAAAAGCATGGCCGAGGGCCTGGTGCTACTCAACAGCGACGGCATTATTCTCACCATCAACAAAACAGCCCGCCGGATTTTCTCGATCAGCGATGACTGCATAGGCAAAAGCTTTCTGGCCATAGAGCGCGGCGAGCAGGCCAGGGACTTCTTCAGTCCGTCCAGCCGGGTGACCAAGCGCTCCTGTGAAATAGAAAAGGACGGACGCGATTATCACCTGCGCTTCAATCAAATCAGAGTGGACGGCCGCATCTGCGGCTATGCCCTGATCATCATAGATGTGACCGAAAGCAAAAGGGCCGAGGCGCAGCGCCAGGAATTTACCGCCAATGTCTCCCATGAGCTCAAAACTCCGCTGCAGGCCATCATAGGATCGGCCGAGCTGATTGAAGGCGGCATAGTCAAACCGCAGGATCTCAAGCTTTTCGCCGGCCGCATCCGCGAGCAGGGCACCCGCCTCATCTCCCTGATCGAGGACATCATTTTCCTGTCCTCCCTGGATGAAGGCTCAGGCAGTGCCGTCTTTGAACCGGTTTCCATGCACAAGGTGACCGGAGATGTGTTTGAACTGCTGCAGCACAAGGCGCAGGAAAAGAAGGTGAGACTGAAGCTCGAGGGAGATGATCTGATCTTCCCCGGGGTATACCGCTATCTTTACGAGCTGATCTACAACCTGTGCGACAATGCCGTCAACTACAATAAGCCTGGCGGCGAGGTGACGGTAAAACTCAGCGCCCAGGAACAAAAATACATCATCGAGGTCAGCGACACCGGCATAGGCATAGCCAAGGAGCATTTAAGTCGCATTTTCGAGCGCTTCTACCGCGTGGACAAAAGCCACTCCCGCCAGACCGGCGGCACCGGCCTGGGACTGTCCATAGTCAAGCGCACCGTGCTCTTCCATCACGGCAAAATCAAGGTCAAAAGCGAGCCCGGAGAAGGCACGGTCTTTAAGGTTACCTTCTACAAACGCGAGCTGGCCCGCCTGTCCGGTCCCCGGGAGAACACGGTGCCCAGCGAGCGTACCGCCCAGCAGGTTTCCCGGAGCAGACACAATTATTTTGAGGAGGAAGCCCGGGTACAGGGACGCTCCCCTGCCGCCGCCTCAGTCAGCATTGCCCACCGCCTGGCCCGCAGTCAGGACACAGCCGGCAGCTCCGGGAGCAAAGGCACCTGACCCCGGCCCCAAAGCAGCTCTATGGCAGGAGCCGGGACTTGAGGGCTTTGGGGTTATGGGGTTAGTGGAAGAAATCGTTTATTTCATCACGTTCTATAGGCGGCAGACCTTTGCGGCGCCGCTCCACATTGAGCAGATTTTCCTCTTCCTGCTGCAGATCTATGCGCAAATAGTAGCCTTTGTCCGCCAGCGCCGCCTCCAGCTCCTGCGGGGTGACCTTGGGCAGGTTGGGATGATGGTGCAGCGCAAACATCATCAGGAATTTGGGCTCGCCGAATATGCTCAGCAGGCCGTCGGGCACGCAGGAAAAGACATCTTTTTCCCGCACATAAAGATAAGTGCGCGGCTTTCTGGAGCTTTTGTAAACATAGACTATACGCTCGGGCATATCTGCCTCCTTCCTTGCGGCAGCTGCAGGCGGCAGCTGCTGTATTGTTGTGGTTTGTATTCGGCCAGTCTGAAGGCCGGCCGGTTTTTCAGCACAGGTCCGGGGCTTGTGCTAGAATTGCAGCAAATTTAAGCAGCCGGGCTTCACTACCATCATCATGTTAAACCAAAAGAACGAAAAAGACAGATCGTACGTGCCGGAAGGAGATGTTTCCCGTACCGGCTTCTCGCTTTATGAAATCAGTCTGGCCCGGGGCAGCAGTGACGCTTTCGCCTCCCTGCTGCAGCACAAAATCGATCCCCGGCCGGCAGTCTTCCGCGGCCGTTCCTTTGTCCTGGACTGTATCAATTTCAGCGACGATGAACTGCAGGAGCTGGATTTTGCCCTGCTGCAGCAGCAGGCCCGGGAGCATGGCATTTTCCTGCTCGGGCTGTCCGGAGTAACCACACAAAGCAGAGCTGATCTGCTTGCTGCCAAAAATATTCCCATAGTAAACAGCAATAAAGCCATACGCATACGCGAGGAGAATCTGGAGCCCCGGGTGGAAATCAGGGAAGTGGAAGTCAAAGTACCGGTGGAAGTGCAGGTTCCGGTGGAGGTTAAGGTGCCGGTACCGGTCAGCACTCCTGTACAGATGATCTGCCGTCCCGTGCGCTCAGGTGAGACCATATATGCCCCGGACAGCAGTATCATGATCTTTGGTTCCCTGGGCTCCCGCGCCCGCATCATAGCCTCGCATCACGTGGTGATCTGCGGTGATGTCAACGGCGCTGAACTTTTTGCCGGCAGTCCGCGTAATGCCGACGATCCCGGCTATACTGCAGGAATTATTTATGCCTGCGGTCACTTCAGCCCGTCACTGATTTCCATTGCCGGCAACTATCAGACCGCAGAGGATTTGGACCATGACGCAGTAATCGGCCCGCTGCAGGGCAGTGATATTAAAATAGTGGCATACCTGGAGGGAACCGCCCTGCGTTATGTCAAGGCCGAAAAATTTATGCCGCCCCGGGCGGCAGGGCCGCGTTAACCCACTAAAACAAATGACAAGGAAACAGCAAAATGTCAGACGATAAGGAAGTTAAAGCCGAAGAAGCCGTAAGTGCCGCCGCTGCCGCAGAGGAAGCCGCCGGCTCCGCCGCCCCCGAGGAGAGCACTGCCGCCGCCCCGGTGGAAACCAGGGAATCCGGGGAAAGTTCCGGCTCAGCCGGGGCTGATCTTGAGCCTTTTAAATGCCGCATCCTGGTGGTTACCTCCGGCAAGGGCGGAGTAGGCAAAACTACCTCTGCCGCTGCCATTTCCACCGGTCTGGCCCAGCGCGGCCACAAGACCGCCGTCATTGATTTTGATGTGGGCCTGCGCAATCTGGATCTCATCATGGGCTGCGAAAGACGCGTGGTCTATGACCTCATCAACGTCATTCATCGTGAAGCCAAACTCAATCAGGCCCTGATCAAGGACCGCCACGTGGACAATCTCTACGTGCTGCCGGCTTCCCAGACCAAGGACAAGAGCGCCCTGTCCCTGGAGGGAGTGGGCCGCGTCCTGCGTGAGCTGGATCAGGCCGGCTTTGAGTATGTGGTCTGCGACAGCCCGGCCGGCATAGAAACCGGTGCCCAGATGGCCCTGTACTACGCCGATGAAGCCATAGTCACCACCAATCCTGAAGTATCCTCAGTGCGCGATTCCGACCGCATTATAGGGATTTTGAATTCCAAGTCCCGCCGCGCCGAGATGTCCTGGGAGCCGGTGGAGGCCAAACTGCTGCTCACCCGCTATGTGCCCCAGCGCGTCAACAAAAACGAGATGCTCTCGGTGGAAGATGTACAGGAACTGCTGACCATTCCCCTGCTGGGCGTCATCCCCGAATCGCCTGATGTCCTCAAGGCCTCCAATGCCGGTGTTTCCATCATTCTCAATCAGCAGTCCACCGCCGGCATGGCCTATGCCGATGCCGTGGAGCGTCTGCTGGGCAATGAAGTTACCCTGCGTTTTGTCACTGAGAAAAAAGGCCTGTTAAGCAGAATATTTAATTTATAGCAGAGGGAAGGGCCTGACCATGTCACTTATCAATCTGATTTCAGAAGCCCTCTTCCGCAAGGAGAAGAGCACGCCCCGGGAAATGGCCAAGCAGCGCCTGCATCTGGTGCTGATCAATGACCGTGCCGGGATCAACACCCCGGATTTCCTGCCGCAGCTGCGCATGGAAATCATAGAGATCCTGAAAAAATACGTCCCCATAGCCGGTGAGGACGATGTGGAAGTCAGTATAGCCCACAAGGATGAAACTTCCATCATGGAGCTGTCAGTCTCCCTGGAGCATGCCACCGATCAAAAGGCCCCCGGCCTGAAGCGCAGCTGAAGCCTGCGGTCGTATTTACCTGTGCTGATGCAGCCGCCGGCCCGGCTGCATCCTGCCTCTCCCTCTTCTTTCCCTCTGCTGCGCAAGTCATGAATTTCCCGCGGCTGGTTGTATAATGGCGCCACATTTTTCCATTACACGAGGGAACATATGTCAGCTCAAATTTCATCTTCGCAGCCCGGCCGGGGATTGAACCGCATCCCCTTTATTCTGCAGATTGTGCTGGGTCTGATCATAGGCATCATTGCCGCTTTCATTTACCCCAATGACACCGTGGTGCTTCCGGCCCTGGGGTCACTGTTCGTCTCCGGCCTGAAGGCCATAGCCCCGCTGCTGGTGCTGGTGCTGGTGGCTTCCTCCATAGCCGGCCACACCAAGGGCACCCGCACCAACATGCGTCCGGTGCTGGTGATGTATTTTGTGTCCATGGGACTGGCCTCCCTGCTGGCCCTGATCATGTCCTATATTTTCCCCAGCACTTTTTCCGAGCTGGCTTCAGCCGCCGATGATCTGACCCCGCCGCGGGGCATTTCCGAGGTGCTGCTCAATTTCGTGCGCCAGGCGGTGGATAACCCCATCAATGCCCTGCTGACGGCCAATTATGTGGGCATATTGTTCTGGAGCATTATCTTTGGTCTGATCCTGCGCAATGCCCATGACAATACCAAGCGCATGCTCGATGATCTCTCCCGCACCGTGGCCGGTGCCGTGCGCATAGTGATTCGCTTTGCCCCGCTGGGCGTGATGGGTCTGGTCTACAGCTCCTGCACGGCAGAAGGCGGCTTTAGTAATCTGCTCAACTATGTGCATGTGCTGGCAGTCATGCTGGTGACCATGGCCATGGTGGTACTGATCATCAATCCGCTCATAGTGCTGGTCCGCACCGGCAAAAATCCTTATCCGCTGGTCTTCCTGAGCCTGACGCAGTCGGCCATTACCGCCTTCTTCACCCGCTCCTCCGCCGCCAACATTCCGGTCAATCTGGAGCTGTGCGAGCGCCTGAAGATCCCACGCGAGACCTATTCCATCTCCATTCCGCTGGGCTGCACCATTAATATGTGCGGCGCGGCCGTGACCATAGTGACCATGACCATGGCTGCCGTACACACCATGGGCATACATACAGATTTCTTCTCCTCCCTGCTGATGTGCATAGCCGCCGTGCTCTGCGCCTGCGGTACCTCCGGTATTGCCGGCGGATCGCTGATGCTGATCCCTCTGGCCTGCTCCATCTTCGGCATCAACAATGACATAGCCATGCAGGTGGTGGGCATAGGATTCATCATTGGTGTACTGCAGGATTCCACCGAGACTGCCTTAAACAGCTCCTCTGATGTGGTCTTCACCGCTGCCGCCTGCGGCATCACCAGACTGCCTGAAGACAGCAGCAAGTAAACACCTCTTCCCCTGGCGCAGCCCTTTCCTGGCTGCGCTGACCAAACAGCCGCCTGGTCTGCAGACGCGGGCGGCTGTGATTTCACCTCAGCCGGCATTCACCGGCCGGCTGCAGTCAGCTTTACACTATGCTGAAAACAGGCTGCTTAACCTCCTCCAGATCCAAAGGATGGATCTTAAGTCCGGGCAGTGCACTGACAATCTTCATGGTCTCCAGGCTCACCGTGATCACCCGCAGGAACAATGAGAGCGGATAGCGGGTGCTGCCTCCTGCCTCTCTGGCGTAGGCATTGAAATCGTTCACAATGCCGGTCTTGCTGTCCGCAGATACACAGCAGCGCTCCACCAGCCAGTCCAGGGCAGACTTGCGGTTGACCACATATTCCTGTGCTTCCAGCGGGATATGGCTGATGGTGATGTCCTGATTGTAAATGAGCGTGGTCTTGTCCTTGGCGGCATTGCCCTTTTTGCCGGGGATTTTGGCCCAGGCCATCTGCGTTACGGTGTAGTTGCCATGCTCCTCGCCTGAGATCTGCACTCCGGCATATTCAGGCTGCTTTTCGTAATTGACGTGCAGATCAGCCAGACGCCGGCCGGCCTCGGAAAAGGCCATGAAGTCACTGTAGGAGGCCACGCGGGGAATGCGCGGCAACTCTTTGGCTAGATTGTTGGCATAGCGGGTGAGATAATCCTCGCTGTGCAGGATTCCGTAGACGTAGTAGAAGATGTCATCCTTGCTCATGGCCTCTGCAGCGGGACCATAGGGCTCTTTGAAGTGGTTCAGGGCCGCATCGGTGATGGCATCTGTCTGCTCAAGCTCTCCGGTTAAATCATTTTTCTGATATAGATATCTGGGGAAAGCCTGATTATTGAACATACATTGATAGTCAGATAGTAAATTAGTTATCAGAGCAGAAAATTCTTTATTACCGTTACCACATAAACATATTATAAGATTATCTTTACCATCAGGAACAACAGACTGCCACGTTCCTGGCATTTCAACAAAACCTGATGCCTTATCGTAATATAAGAACTGCTTAAAGAACGGTCTGTATAAGGAAGCTACAATCTTACTGTTATCAAAAACAGAACTTATGTTTTTGGCAAATCTTTGTTTTAAACCCCGAGTCCAGGATATATTATCTTTTGTTTTTTCTATTGCCTGCGTTATATCGGTGATATTTGATTTTACAATTGTATTAAAAGCGTCTATGGTCCTTATCATATTCCGGGAGAGAGCCGGAACTGAAGAGTTATAGACCCATGCATCACGATTTGTAGCCACACCTACTAAATTAAATTTAAACAATGATTTGCCATTAGATGATTTGGATTTATCAACAATTGGCA
>CAYRIZ010000044.1:0-17698 GCA_964424565.1 uncultured Enterobacterales bacterium | reverse complement strand
TTGAGGATGAACCGGAAGCCTAGATGAAACCATTGTCGCCGCGATCTTGGAGACAGGTGTGTCTGCACCACGTACAGGCTGCGGCGGCGCTATACTTTTCCCGGGCTGCCGGGACGGCGGCTGGTTTATAATTGTCTGCCGCAGATTGTATTTTGGAGACCATATGGCTGCCCGTGAATTTAATCTGAACAGCGAGTCCCTGCAGCGCGATCCGCCCAAGGATCTAATGGCGGAACGCAGTCTGCTCGGAGCCATCATGCTCGACGGGAGCATCCTGACCCGCATCAGCGAGGAGCTGGGCCTGCGTCTGGCCCCGGAGGATTTTGCCTCGGAAAGGCACCGCGTGATCTATGAGGCCATATTAAAGCGCTCGGCTTTTGCTGATGATTTTTATCCCACGGTGCTGTGCGATCAGATTGAAAATGACGGCCTGCTGGAAAAGGCCGGCGGCAGAGCTTATATCACCGCACTGACCTCGCTGACCGAGCCCATAGCCGTGGCGGTGCAGTATGCGGTTATAGTGCACACCAAAGCCAGACGCCGCCGGCTGATTGCCGCCGCAGAGAGCATCATAGAAAACAGCTACAACCCGCAGGGGCGCAGCGTAGACGAGCTCTATGATGAAGCCCAGGGCATAATCTTCCGGCTCTCCGAGGAAAATACAGTCAATGAAAGCGGCCCGCGGGAAGCAGTGCCCATAGCCGTGGAACTGCTGAACAAAATCCGCGATGAAATGGGCATGAGCCGCATGACCGGCGTCCCCACCGGGTTTACTGAGCTGGATGAACTGACCTCAGGCCTGCAACCGGGCTCCCTCAACATCATTGCCGCCCGCCCGGGCATAGGCAAAACCTCCTTTGCCATGAATATTGTGGAAAACATAGCCATGAATCCCGATATTCACAAGCCGGCACTGGTATTCTCCCTGGAAATGCCGGCCACGCAGATAGTCATGCGCATGCTCTGCACCTTTGGCAGGGTCAGTATTAAGGATTTGACTGAAGGCCGGGTGCAGCAGAATCAGTGGCATGACATCATCCGCAAGATCTCCCTGCTGATCGACCGCAGCCGGGAGGACAAATTCAATAAGCTCTTCATAGATGATTCAGGCGATCTCACGCCGCTGGAGCTGCGCTCCCGGGCCCGCAAGCTGGCCATGGACTACGGCGGGCTGTCAGTCATCATGGTGGACTATATTCAGCTGATGCGCAGCCAAAGCCGCTTTGAAAACCGCAGTCTGGAAGTAGGCGAGATCTCGCGCTCCCTCAAGCTGCTGGCCAAGGAGCTGGAAATCCCCATTATTGCCCTGTCGCAGCTGAACCGTGAGGTGGAAGGCAGGCGCGATCACCGCCCGATGAACTCCGATTTGCGTGAATCCGGCTCATTGGAACAGGATGCTGATATGATCATGTTCCTGCACCGGGCTTCTGTGTACAGAACTTCAGGTGATGAAGACGGTATAGACGACGGCAAGGCTGATTTGATCATAGGCAAGAACAGAAACGGCGCCACCCGCGATATAGAACTGCAGTTTCAGGGCGCCTATACCGCTTTTTATGACAAGGCAAATCCGCTGGCATTTGATGACAACACTTTAGCGCAGCCGGATTTCAACATGCTGCAGTAGGGCAGCTTAAGGCTTTTTTATGAACGTGGTAACGGCACAAATCAATACTCAGGCTCTGGTACACAATATACAGCGCATCAAAAGCCTGACCCCGGACTCCAAAATAGTGGCTGTAGTCAAGGCCAACGCCTACGGCCACGGACTATTTCTGACCGCCAGGGTACTGGATGCCTATGTGGATGCCTTTGCCGTGGCCCGCATCAGCGAGGCCATGGCTCTGCGCGATCGCGGCATCAAGAAGAACATCATCCTGCTGGAGGGCTTCTACGAGCCCAGCGATGTCCCGCTGATTGCCAAATACGATCTCAGCACGGCCGTGCACAGCCTGGAGCAGGTGGAAGCCATAGAGCAGGCTGAACTGGACACCCCCATACGCTGCTGGATGAAGATAGACATAGGCATGCACCGCCTGGGTGCCTCTCCTGAGGACACTACGGAGATGAAGCTGCGCCTGGAGCAGTGCTGCAATGTGCAGAAGCCGCTGGGTCTGATCTCGCATTTGAGCGTGGCCGACACCCCGGCGGAATTTGCCTACAATCAGGAGCAGATGGATTATTTCTTCCAGGTGGCAAAGGGCTTCTCCGGTGAGCTGTGCCTGGCCAATTCAGCCGGTATATTGAAGTGGCCGCAGTCCCACACCTCCTGGGTGCGTCCGGGCATTATCATGTACGGCATCTCGCCTTTTGAAGGCACCACCGGAGCTGATTTCGGCCTGGAGCCGGTCATGACCTTAAAGAGCACCTTAATTGCCATCCGCCGGGTCAAAAAGGGCGCCAAGGTAGGCTATGGCGCGGCTTGGACTGCCGACCGCGACACCATTATAGGCATAGTGGCTTCAGGCTATGGTGACGGTTATCCGCGCACCGCCCCCAACGGCACCCCGGTGTGGGTCAACGGCCGCATAGTGCCCACTGCCGGCCACGTCTGTATGGATATGCTCTTTGTGGATCTGGGGCCGGACAGTCAGGACAAGGTGGGTGACAAGGCTGTGCTCTGGGGCCGGGAAGTGCCGGTGGAAAAGATTGCCGCGCTGTGCGGCACCATTCCCTATGAACTGGTCTGCCGCATCATGCCGCGGGTTAATGTGGAGACAGTGTAATGGACTTTATAGCGCAGCGCATTATCTCCCTGAGGCCGCGCAGCCGCGGCTTTCATATCATTACCGCAGACATAGTGCGGGCCATGCCGGAGATCGCCTCCTGCAGCCACGGCCTGCTGCATCTGCAGCTGCTGCACACTTCAGCCTCCCTGACCATCAATGAATCGGCCGATCCCGATGTGCGTCTGGACATGGCCAATTATTTCAGGCGCGCCGTACCCGACGGAGCATCCTATTTCAATCATGTGCTGGAGGGACCTGATGACATGAGCGCCCACATCATGTCCTCCCTCATGGGGCAGACCCTGACGCTGCAGGTCATGCGCGGCCGGCTGCTGCTGGGTACCTGGCAGGCGGTGTATTTGGGAGAACACCGCAGCGGCTCGGGAGAGCGCGATATAGCCGCCCTGCTGGAGGGAGTGCGCAGCTGAAAACAACACCGCCGGCTCAGGGCCGGCGGCAGGGAGGAGGGAGCCTGAGCTCAGGACTCAGCTTTCCTCATTGATGCGGATGATTATATCCAGGGCGCGCAAATTCTTGGTCAGAGCGCCTACTGAAATGTAGTCTATGCCTATGGCGGCAAAGCGGGCTATGTTGTCTATGCTGACATTGCCTGAAATCTCCAGTTTGCACTGGTGATTGTTGAGGGCTACGGCCTGCTCCAGATCTTCAAATTCAAAATTATTCAGCAGCACTATATCGGCCTGGGCGGCTATGGCCTCCTGCAGCTCCTGCATGCTGCCCACTTCCACCTCTATGGCAATATCCTGGCGCGGGCGCAGGGCTTTGGCCTGCTCCACGGCATTGCTGATGCTGCCGCAGGCTATGATGTGGTTTTCCTTGATGAGGTACATGTCGTACAGGCCCTTGCGGTGATTTTGTCCGCCGCCGCAGGTTACGGCATATTTGCAGGCACTGCGCAGACCGGGTATGGTCTTGCGGGTGTCGAGCAGCCTGGTGGCGGTGCCGGCTATGGCGCTGTGGAAGGCATGGACTATGGTGGCCATGCCGGAGAGGGTCTGCAGGAAATTGAGGGCGGTGCGTTCGCCGGTCAGGATCAGGCGGGTATTTCCCTTGAGACGGACTATCTCCTTTCCCGGGGTCATTTTGCCGCCGTCTTCACACAAAAATTCTAGGCTGACCTGATCACCGGCCAGCTGACGGTAAACTTCAGCAACCCACTCCCGGCCGCAGAAGATGCCGGCTTCACGGGTCACTATGGAGGCAGAGCAGACGCTGCCTTCAGGAATAAGAGCAGCAGTCAGGTCTGCGCTGGGATCAAGGACGCCGCCCAGGTCTTCCTTAAGAGCGTTTTCCACTGAGAGACGAATTTCATCAGTTGACATATCTAAAGTCCTTTTTGGTACGGAATTTGTCTCATTTTATCATGACCGCAGAGCTGCTCTCCGCACTAAGTACAGCCGCGGTGCTGATTTGGCGGCAGCTGGGATCAAAAAGGGCATTTGCCGGCGTTCTCTGCTACAATAGAGCGCTTGTTCGATTTCATTTTATTTGCCAAAAAAGGTCTTTAACCGTGCTGGAAACAATTTCAATTGCCGATCGCATTCAGGCCATGCGCACCCGCGCCGATGACCTGAGGGGGTATCTTTGACCTGGATGCCAAAAAAGAGCGTCTGGAAGAAGTAGAAGGGCTGCTGGAAGAGCCCTCACTGTGGGATGATCCGGAAAAAGCCTCAGCTTTGGGCCGGGAGCGGCAGAGCCTGACTGCTGTGGTAGAGCGCTTTGCCAAACTCTATCAGGGTTTTGATGATGTGCTGATGCTAGATGAGCTGGCCCGCGAGGAAGGCGATGCCGATTCCCAGGCCGAGGCGGCAGCCCAGGCCGATGAGCTGGAACAGGAGCTTTCAGCTTTGGAGCTGGAGCGCATGTTCTCCGGAGAGCATGATGATTCTGACTGCTATCTTGACATACAGTCCGGCTCAGGCGGCACGGAAGCGCAGGACTGGGCGGAAATGGTCATGCGCATGTATGTCAAGTTTGGTGAAAAACACGGCTTTGATACTCAGGTGATTGAAACCACCTACGGTGAAGTGGCCGGCATCAAATCAGCCACCTTAAAGTTCTCCGGGCCTCATGCCTACGGCTGGCTGCGCACTGAAACCGGCGTGCACCGCCTGGTGCGCAAGTCTCCCTTTGATTCCAACAACCGCCGTCATACCTCCTTCTGCTCGGCTTTTGCCTATCCGGAGATTGACAATGAGATCACCGTGGACATCAACCCGGCTGATCTGCGCGTGGATGTGTTCCGCTCCTCCGGAGCCGGCGGTCAGCACATCAACAAAACCGAATCGGCCGTACGCATTACACATCTGCCCACCGGCGTGGTGGTGACCTGTCAGAACGAGCGTTCTCAGTTCCAAAACCGCGATCAGGCCATGAAGCAGCTGCGGGCCAAATTATATGAGCTGGAGCTGCGCAAGCAGCAGAGCGAAAAACAGGCACTGGAGGACAGCAAGGCCGATATAGGCTGGGGCAGTCAGATCCGCTCCTATGTGCTTGATGACTCCCGCGTCAAGGATTTAAGAACCGGGGTGGAATGCCGCGATACCCAGAAAGTATTGAACGGCGATTTGGATCAATTTATTGAAGCCAGTCTCAAATCTGGGCTTTGACACAGGAATAAAAAAAAATGACTGAAGTTAATACTACTGTCAGCTCTGAAAATTTAAACAATGAAATGGCTGAGCGCCGCAGCAAGCTCGAGACCCTGCGCAGCGCCGGTCAGGCCTATCCCAATGACTTCCGCCGCGACGCGGTCTCCTCCGACATCATCGCTCAGTGCGGAGAGCTGGATGAAGCTGCCCTGGAGGCGGACAAGCACACCTTTACCATAGCCGGCCGCATGATGACCCGCCGTATCATGGGCAAGGCCTCCTTTGCCACCCTGCAGGACATGGGCGGCAAAATTCAGATCTATGTGACCCGCGATTCCCTGCCGGAAGGACAGTATCAGGAGCTGTTCAAGAAACTGGATCTGGGTGACATCATAGGCGTGACCGGCTGGGCCTTCCGCACCAGAACAGGCGAGCTGACCCTGCATGTCACTTCCCTGCGCCTGCTGGTCAAGGCCCTGCGCCCGCTGCCTGAGAAATACAAGGGACTGACCGATCAGGAAGCCCGCTGCCGGCAGCGCTATTTGGATCTGATTGCCAATGAAGACAGCCGCCGCACCTTTGAGATCAGAACCAAAATAGTGTCCTTTATCCGCAAATACATGGACAGCCATCACTTCATGGAAGTGGAAACTCCCATGATGCACGTGATCCCCGGCGGTGCCAATGCCAAGCCCTTCATTACCCATCACAATGCCCTGGATATAGACATGTATCTGCGCATAGCCCCGGAGCTGTTCTTAAAGCGCCTGGTGGTGGGCGGTTTTGAGCGCGTGTATGAAATCAACCGCAACTTCCGCAATGAAGGCATAGACGTGCGCCACAATCCTGAGTTCACCATGATTGAGTTCTACATGGCCTATCATGACTACAATGATCTCATAGACTTTACCGAGGATTTGTTCAGGCAGATGGCCCTGGAAGTGCTGGGCACCACCACTCTGCATTACGGCAAAGAAGGGGAGCCGGGGCTCGATTTGGATTTTGCCCGTCCCTTTGACCGCCTGACCATGAAGGAAGCCATAGTCAAGTACGGCCCCGGTATAACCATGGATGATCTCAATGATGCCGCCCGGACCCGCGCCTGGTGCGAGAAGCTGCATCTGGAGCTGATGCCGGCCTGGGAGCACGGCCACTTCATCACCGCCTTGTTTGAAGAGCTGGTGGAGGACAAGCTGCAGCAGCCTACCTTCATTACCTCCTATCCGGCTGTGGTTTCACCGCTGGCCCGCCGCAGCGACAGCGATCCCGAGTTTACCGATCGCTTCGAGTTCTTCATCGGCGGCCGCGAAATGGGCAACGGCTTCAGCGAGCTCAATGATCCTGATGATCAGGCCTCACGCTTCCACATGCAGGCAGAGCAGAAGAAGCACGGCGATGACGAGGCCATGTATTACGATGAAGATTACATCACCGCCCTGCAGCACGGCCTGCCGCCTACTGCCGGTGAGGGCATAGGCATAGACCGCCTGGTGATGCTGTTCTCCAACAGCCATACCATACGCGATGTGATCCTCTTCCCTACTTTAAGGCCGCAGAAATAATTATCAGGCGGCAGCAGCCCGCAGCCTCTGCGGGCTTAAAATTAACTCAGCCAAGTTATCAGTATGAAGCTGCAAAGGAGTAAATGATGCATTTGTTTCACGGTTCACTCGTTGCCCTCATCACCCCCTTCAAGGACGGCCGGGTTGATGAGCAGGCTCTGGAGAAGATGATTGAGTGGCATATTGCCAATGGTACCAATGCGATCGTGCCCACCGGCACCACCGGTGAAAGCCCTACCTTAAGCGGAGAGGAACACACCCGCGTCATTGAGCTCACCGTGCAGATTGCCGCCCACCGCGTGCCGGTCATGGCCGGTGCCGGTTCCAACAACACCATAGAGGCCATACACTATTCCCAGGAAGCCCAGAAGGCCGGAGCCGACGGTCTGCTGCATGTGGCCGGCTACTACAACAAGCCCAGTCAGCGCGGACTGTATGCCCACTTCAAGGCTGTGCACGACAATACCGATCTGCCTATATTCCTGTACAACATTCCCGGCCGCGCTGTGGTGAACATTCAGCCTGAGACCATGGCCGAGCTGGCTGAACTGCCGCGCATAGCCGGCGTCAAGGATGCCACCGGCGACCTGGCCAGACCCTGGATTGAACGCAGCTTAATCAAGCGCGATGACTTCACCTGGCTGTCTGGTGAAGATGCCACTGCCGTAAGCTACAATGCAGCCGGCGGCTCAGGCGTCATCTCCGTTACCGCCAACATAGCTCCGGCCCTGGTGTCCCGCGTGCAGCAGCTTTGTGCGGAAAACAAGTGGCAGGAAGCCCGCGAACTGCAGGATACCTTAATCCCGCTGCATCAGCTGATGTTCAAGGAGCCTTCACCGGCCGGCGTCAAGTATGCCGCTTCCCTGCTGGGCCTGTGTCAGGAGGATGCCCGTCTGCCTATAGTACCGCTCTCCGAGCCTTATCGTGCCGCCATCCGCGCCGAGATGCAGAAGCTGGGCCTGCTGGCATAGTAATCAGGAATTTTTGGAAAATTTTTGCATGGACAAGAACATGGGTGAAGCAGATCCCAAGTCCCGCCATGTACGCTCCTTTGTGATCAGAGCCGGCCGGATGACCGAAGCCCAGGCCCAGGCCCTGGAGACTTTGGGACCGCGCTATCTCATAGATATAGACGAGAATGCAGAAACTTACCTAGACACCGAGGCTGCTTTCGAACGCAGCGCTCCTCTGGTGGTGGAAATAGGTTTCGGCATGGGGCAGTCCTTTGTACAGATGGCGGAGGCGGATCCTGATCGCAATTATCTGGGCATTGAAGTACATCCGCCCGGGGTGGGCGCCTGTTTGAAGCTCTGTGCTGAAAAGCAGCTGCACAATGTGCGCGTCATCAAATATGATGCCTTTGTGGTATTAAGCCGCTTCCTGCGGCCGCAGAGTATAGATGTGCTGCAGATCTTCTTCCCTGATCCCTGGCCCAAGGCCAGGCATCACAAGCGGCGGCTGATCAATCCTGAATTTGTCAAACTCATCACGCCGCTCATCAAATCCGGCGGTGAGGTGCGTATGGCCACCGACTGGCAGGAGTACGCAGAGGAAATGCTGGCCGTCTTCACGGCTGCCGAGGGCTTTACCAATACAGCCCCCGACGGCGGCTTTATAGAGCGTCCTGACTGGCGGCCCCTGACCAAATTTGAGCTCAGGGGTGAGCGACTGGGTCACGGCGTGTGGGATTTAGTATTCAGACGTGACTGATACCAGACAACAGGATTTATGGGCATGGCTCAGGCTGCAGGATCTTTCCGGGCTTGGGCCTTTGTGCTCTTTAAACGGTGACGCCAGCTTCAGGCGTTATTTCAGAACCGGCTCCTTTATTGCGGTGGACGCGCCGCCGCAGACGCAGAAAAATGCCGAATTCATAGACATAGGCCGGCGGCTGCAGGCTGTGGGCATACGCGTCCCGAAGGTGCTGCGCTGTGATCTCACGAGGGGCTTTATGCTGCTCGAAGATCTGGGAGATCAGGTTTTCGCCGGCTGTGCGGTGGGGGAGAAGCAGGCCCTGATGTACCGCCGGGCTGCTGCCCTGCTGCCGCAGCTCTCTGCCGTGCGCAGCTGCGATCTGCCTGCCTTTGATCGGGCTTTTATCCTGCAGGAGCTTGATTTGTGTCCGCAGTGGCTGCTGCAGCGCTATCTGGGACTTACCCTGACCCCGGGGGAAAGCTCTCTGCTGCAGACCTCCTTTGAGAGGCTGGCCCAGCGCTGCCTGCAGCAGAGCCAGACTGCCATGCATCGGGATTTTCACAGCCGCAATCTAATGGTCATGCCTGATGATTCCCTGGCCGTACTGGATTTTCAGGATATGGTCCGCGGACCGGTGCTTTATGATTTGGCTTCCCTGCTGTTTGACTGCTATGTGGTGCTGCCGCAGGCTCTGGTGCAGGAACTGGCTGAAATTACCTGCAGGCGCCTGCAGGCGCTGGGAGTGTTGCCGGCGGAGCTGAGCTATGAGGAATTATGGCAGCAGCTGCAGACGGTGTCGCTGCAGCGCCACCTTAAGGTACTGGGCATCTTCTGCCGCCTGTCCCTGCGCGACGGCAAGCATGGCTACTTAAAGGATTTACCCCGGGTCTGGAACTATGTCAGGGCAGAATGTGCCGCCCTGCCGGAATTTAGACTCTTGGGAGAATTTCTGGAAAGCAGGCTGGAGGGCAAGCTGTGATGCGCGCCATGATTTTGGCAGCCGGGCGGGGAGAGCGGCTGCGCCCGCTGACTGATCACTGTCCCAAACCCCTGATACCAGTCGGCGGCATACCGCTGATCTGCCGGCATATTGAAAAATTAAAAGCCGCCGGCATCAGGGAGATTGTGGTCAACAGCGCCTGGCTGAGCCCCATGATTGTAGATTTCCTGGGTGACGGCTCGCGCTTTGGGGTATCCATAGTGCACTCTGTTGAAGGGCCCGGCGGACTGGAGACGGCAGGGGGCATCATCAAAGCGCTGCCGCATCTGGGGGACACCTTTTTGACGGTAAACGGCGACATTCTGATCGACGGCGATTATCGGCAGTTCCTGCAGCCTCCGGACAGCGGATTTGCGGCCTGTCTTTATCTGGTTTCCAATCCTGATCATCACCCGGAAGGTGATTTTTCGCTGGGCAAAGGCTCTGCTATGATAAGGGGCGGAGACTATACCTTCAGCGGGGTGGCGGTGTACCGCGCTGCTGTCTTTGCCGGCAGAAAGGAAGAGCGGCTGCCGCTGCGGCCGGTGTTCGATGAGCTGCTGGCCGCCGGTACCCTGGAGGGCAGGCTTACCTCCGGTCGCTGGTTTGATGTAGGCACGCTGCAGCGGCTGCAGCAGGTGGAAGATTATGCTGCCCGGGGCAGCAGTACAGCAGTACCCCGGAATTGATTTGAGCACAATACAGGATTTGGCGTAATGAAGCAGTCATGGACCGGCCGCATTATCGGCACAATTATAGGACTTCTCTTTTTTAATCCTCTGTCTGCGCTGATTGGTTTTGCCATCGGCTGGTACTTTGTGGATCGCAAGCGCAATTTGGCACAGCGGCAGCGGCAGGAAGCCTCGCAGGCCTTCTCCTACCGCTCTCCCGGATCCAATATAGCGGTGATCCATGCCGCCTTTGCCATCATGGGCTATGTGGCCAGGGGCGCCGGGCGGATCAATGAAAGCCATGTGGAGCGGGCGGAGCTGTTCATGCTGCATATGCGCATGGATGATCGCGGCCGGCAGGAGGCCATCAGTGCCTTCAACCGCGGCAAGAGCAGCAGCTTTAATATTCAGACTGAAGTCAATAAGCTTAATCGTGCCGCCGGCGGCAACTGCATGATTTTCGCCTATGTCTTTGAACTGGTGGTGCAAATAGCCCTGGCAGACGGCAGCCTGGAGCAGGGCGAATATGCCCGCCTGCTGGAAACAGGCACTCTGATGGGCTTTAATCAGTCCGAAATCGACCGGGTGATTAAGATCCGTCTGGCTGAGATGCAGTTTGAGAATGTCTTCCGTCAGGCCTCGCAGGGCGGCTTTGGTTCAGGCAGCTACAGCTACGGTGGTTCACAGCAGCAGAATCAGAGCTGGCAGGACGATCAGCAGGGCGGTTTTGGCGGCAACGGAACGTTTCAGTATAAAGCAGACGATCTGCAGCATGCCTACGATATTCTGGGGGTGGAGAGCACAGCTTCCTTTGAGGAGATCAAAAAAGCCCACCGCAGGTTAATGCTCAAATATCATCCTGATCGCCTGGCCTCACAGGGCCTGCCGCCGGAGATGGTGGAGCTGTATACACAAAAAGCCCAGGATATTCAGGCTGCCTTTGATTTGATCAAAAAAGTCCGCGGCGAAAAATAAGCCGGCGGTCGGTCACAGACAGCAATTCAATTCAAGGGGGCGGCACGGCGCCGTCCCTCTCCCGCCTTTTCATCTCACTCTTACTGCAGCCGCAACGGAAATTGCGTACTGTCTATCCCCGGGACGGCAAAATCAGTAGTGCAGCAGAACTCCATGGTATTGCCGCTGACCGGATGGGCAAAGCTCAGGTACTGGGCATGCAGACACAGTCTGGGTGCGGCCTGATGAATTTCCGGCGGTGCATAGAGATGATCGCCCAATATGGGATGGCCTATTTCCTTTAAATGCACCCGCAGCTGATGGGAGCGCCCGGTTTGAGGATACAGCCTGACCCAGGAGTACTTCTCCCCTGAGCTTAAGACCTCATAGAAAGTTTCAGCCGGCCGGCCCTGGGCAAAATCCACTATTTGATAAGGCCGGTTGTCAATATCCGTGCGCAGCGGCAGATTGATTTCCCCGCTGCCTTCCAGCCTGCCGGCGGCCAGCGCCAGATAAATCTTGCGGGTCTGCCGCTGCATGAACTGCTGTCCCAGTTTGGATACGGCCAGGGGGCTAAGACCCACCACCAGTACTCCTGAAGTGCCCAAATCCAGCCGGTGCACGGCCTGGGCCTCAGGATAAATAGTGCGCACCCGGGAGAGCACGCTGTCGTGGTACTGCCGGAGTCTGCCGGGCACGGAAAGCAGACCGGAGGGTTTGTTTACCACCAGGATATCCCGATCTTCATAGAGAATATCCAGAAAAGGGGTCAGAGGCGGATCGTAGACAAAAGGCACCTGACTGTTGGACACTGCAGCAACCTCCTGAGGAAAGATGACGGGGCCGGAAACGCTCAAAAGCCTGGCGCAGCAGACCAGGCTTTTGATTTGATGACGGGGCCGGCGAACTTACCGGACTGTGTGCCGGCGCTCAGCGGTCGGCATAAGAGGCCTGCCGTACCCGGTCAGTGTTCTGAGCCGGTACCTCCAGACCCAGACGGCGGTAGTTTTCGCTCATCAGCTCCAGCGCATCTTCCAGATAAGGGGTATCACGATAGGAGTAGATGATGTTCTGGCAGTGGCGTATGGAGGAGACATAAGCCTGCCGCTGATGATAGTAGGAAGCTATGGCATATTCACGCTCGGCCAGCTGCTGCTGAATGTAGATCATGCGCTGATAGGCATCGGCGGCATAGGCACTGTGCGGATAGGTCTGTACCATTTCCTTAAAGGTGGCAAAAGCCTGATAGTAGTAGGTAGGATCTTTCTGGGAGCGGTTTAAGCCCAGGAAATCCTGCAGCAGGTCGGAACGCATCTGCATTTCGTTCAGACCCTTCATGTACAGCACGTAATCCAGATGCTGACTGGTGGGATTAAGCCGCAGATAGCGGTTGATCTGAGCCGTGGTCATGGCACTTTCGCGGCTCTTGTAATACACATAAATCAGATCAAGCTGTACCTGATCGGACAGCTCGCCGAAGGGATAACGGGTGTCTATGGCTTCCAAATACTGCCTGGCGGTGGAATAGTCGCCTGAGGTCATGGAATCCTGGGCATGCATATAGAGAGCGTCAGGTGAAATATCAGGTACTTCATCCTTGTTATAATTGGAAGAGCAGGCGCTGGCCAGCAGAGCCAGACCGACTAGAAATGGTGCTGCAACCTTAAACATCAAAATGCTCCAGTAGTCTTAAATTCGTAAGTATTGTACATGTTTCCGCTGCGCTTTTGTCAGCTCCAAGCGCACAATATCAATCAAGAGGAAGTTTTTACCATGGCTGAAACCCTGACGGTAACCGCCGCAGACAGTGTTCACGGCAAAAGGCTGGATGCGGCCCTGGGATCTCTGGTGCCGGACTTTTCGCGCAGCACGCTGCGTCAGTGCATAGAGACAGGCCGGGTGCAGGTGAACGGACAGACCATATTAAAACCAGCCTTCAAGCTGAGTGCCGGGCAGATCATAGAGCTCACGCTGCCCGAGCCCGAGCTGCTGGAGGCCCAGCCGCAGGATTTGCCGCTTGATGTAGTGTATCAGGATACAGATCTCATAGTGATCAACAAGCCTGTAGGCTTTGTGGTGCACCCCGGATCCGGCATCAAGGATGGTACGGTCATGAATGCCATGCTGTTTCACTATCCGGAAACGGCAGCTCTGCCCCGGGCCGGTATTGTGCACCGCCTGGATAAGGATACCTCAGGCCTGATGGTGATCGCCCGCACTGCCAAGGCACAGCAGGTACTGGCCAAAGCCATCAGCAGGCATGATGTGGTACGCGAATATGAAGCCATAGCCGAGGGCGTGCTGACTGCCGGCGGCGTGGTGGAAGGAGAAATAGGCCGCGATTTGCACAACCGCACCCGCATGGCGGTGGTACCGGACGGCATGGGCCGGGAAGCCGTGACCCACTACAGAGTGATGGAGCGCTACCGGGCCCATACCCGCATCAGACTGCGTCTGGAGACCGGACGCACGCATCAGATCCGTGTGCATATGGCCTCCATAGGTCATCCGCTGCTGGGTGATGTTACCTACGGCGGCCGGCGGCTCAAGCATCTGCCGCGCTCCTCGCAGGAGCTGGATGATGCCCTGCGGGCTTTCCGGCATCAGGCTCTGCATGCCGTGCATCTGGAATTTGTGCATCCGGTCAGCGGAGAGCCGCTGAGTTTTGACTGCCCGCTGCCGCAGGATATGCTGCATTTGATTGAACTGCTGCGTCAGGATGCCCTGGATCATGCCTATATCTAATCAAGCCCCGGGGCTGATCGCCTTGGACTGTTTTGCCCCGGCCATCAGCGCCTTTCAGACCATCAGGGAGGGCGGCTGCAGCTGCGGACCCTACACTTCCTTTAATCTGGGACTGCATGTGGGGGATGATCCGGCGGCGGTGGCGCGCAACCGGCAGCTGCTGCAGCAGCGGCTGGGTCCGGTGCAGCTGGTTTTTATGCAGCAGGTGCATGGGGCTGAAGTCTGCGAGGTTGTGGATCCTGCAGGGGATTTTGTCTGTGACGGCCTGTTTACCCGCCTGGAGCGCACGGCTTTGTGCGTGATGACTGCCGACTGCCTGCCGCTGCTGCTGGCTTCAGCCGACGGGGCGGTATGCGGAGCCGTGCACTGCGGCTGGCGCAGTCTGCAGCAGGGGATTATTGCAAACGCTGTGCAGCAGATGCAGGCGGTGACGTCCGCACCGCTGCAGGCCTGGCTGGGTCCTGCAGCCGGGGCGCAGAGCTTTGAGGTGGGCGCTGAGCTGGTGGAGCTCTTTGCTGCCGTCGATCCGGAGCTGATCTGCTGCTTCAGGCCGCGGGCAGAGGGAAAATATCTGCTCGATCTTCATGCCGTGGCCCGCCGGCTGCTGCAGAACTGCGGGGTCACTGCCGTGTCCGCACTCTGCCTGGATACCATCACCACCCCTGATCTTTTCTTCTCCTACCGCCGGGAGCGCATTACCGGACGCATGGCCGCGATCATATACAAAAACTGTACTAAACCACTTTAATTTTTTGATCTCCATCCCCATTTTTTAGTCAGCAGGAAAAGAAACCTAAAAGAATGCAATGTGGAGGTTGTAATGCGTTTGGACAGATTTACGGTCAAGTTCCAGGAAGCCTTATCTGACGCACAGTCTCTGGCAGTAGGTCACGATAATCAGTACGTGGAACCGGTGCACATCATGTCTGCTCTGCTGTCCGCAGAGGACGGCACGGTAAGACCACTGCTGACCCTGGCCGGTTCAGATCCGCAGGCAGTGAAAATGCTGTGCGATCAGGCCGTGGACAAGCTCCCCAAAGTCAAGGGCACCGGTGGTGATCTGCAGATTTCCCCGCAAACCGTACGGGTGCTTAATTTGTGCGACAAATTTGCCCAGCAGAACAAGGATGCCTATATCTCCTCGGAGATGTTTGTGCTTGCCGCCCTGGAGGGCGACAGCGAATTAAAGCGCATCCTGCAGCAGTGCAATTTAAACCGCGACAAGCTGCTGCAGGCCCTGCAGACCATCAGGGCGGGGCAGAATGTCAATGATGAGAATGCCGAAAGCTCCCGCAATGCCCTGAAGAAATACACCATAGATTTAACTGAGCGGGCGGAAAAGGGCAAACTCGATCCGGTGATCGGCCGTGACGAGGAAATCCGCCGCACCATGCAGGTACTGCAGCGGCGTACCAAGAACAATCCCGTGCTCATAGGTGAGCCAGGTGTAGGCAAGACCGCCATAGTGGAAGGCCTGGCCCAGCGCATAGTCAAGGGTGAGGTACCTGAAGGCCTGCGCAACAAGCGGGTGCTGGCTTTGGATCTGGGAGCTCTGATAGCCGGTGCCAAGTACCGCGGCGAGTTTGAAGAGCGACTGAAGTCAGTGCTCAATGAGCTGGCCAAGGAAGAAGGCAAGATCATTCTCTTTATAGACGAGCTGCACACCATGGTGGGAGCAGGCAAGTCAGAGGGAGCCATGGATGCCGGCAATATGCTCAAGCCGGCGCTGGCCCGCGGTGAACTGCACTGTGTAGGTGCCACTACGCTGGATGAATACAGGCAGTATGTGGAAAAGGATGCGGCATTGGAGCGTCGTTTCCAGAAAGTGCTGGTAGATGAGCCCTCGGTAGAGAATACCATAGCCATACTGCGCGGCCTGAAGGAGCGCTATGAGATTCATCATCACGTGCAGATCACCGATCCGGCCATAGTGGCGGCAGCCACACTGTCCAACCGCTATATCACGGATCGCAAGCTGCCTGACAAGGCCATAGATTTGATAGATGAGGCGGCAGCCAGCATCAGACTGCAGATCGATTCCAAGCCTGAGCCGCTGGATCGCCTCGATCACCGGCTGATTCAGCTGCAGATGGAGCGGCAGGTGGTAGCCAAAGAGACTGATGAAGCCAGCCGCAAGCGTCTGCAGGCCATGGACGAGGAAATAGAAAACTCCCGCCGGGAGTACAGCCGCCTTGAGGAGCTGTGGAAGAAGGAAAAGCTGCAGCTGGAAGGCACACAGCAGTTCAAGGTCAAGCTCGATCAGGCCCGCCATGAATTTGATGTGGCCAAACGCAGCGGTGATCTGTCCCGCATGGCTGAGCTGCAGTACGGAGTTATTCCTGATCTGGAGCGGCAGATTGCCGAGGCCGACGGGCGGGAAAACACTCCGGCACAGCTGGTGAAAAACAAGGTTACCGATGCTGAAATAGCCGAGGTGGTCTCCAAAGCCACAGGTATTCCGGTGGCCAAGATGCTCGAGGGCGAGCGGGCCAAGCTGCTGCATATGGAAGACGATCTGCACAAGCGCGTCATCAGCCAGAATGAGGCGGTAACGGCCATAGCCAATGCCATACGCAGAAGCAGGGCCGGACTGTCCGATCCCAACAGACCTATAGGATCATTTATGTTCCTGGGTCCCACCGGTGTGGGCAAGACTGAGCTGAGCAAAGCCGTGGCGGAATTTTTGTTTGATACGGAAAGGGCCATGGTCAGAATAGACATGTCCGAGTTCATGGAAAAATTCTCGGTGTCCCGTCTGATTGGCGCTCCTCCGGGATATGTGGGCTATGAACAGGGCGGTTATCTGACCGAGGCGGTGCGCCGCAGACCTTATTCGGTGATTTTGCTCGATGAAATAGAAAAGGCGCATCCTGATGTATTCAACATCCTGCTGCAGGTACTGGATGACGGCAGACTGACCGACGGTCAGGGCCGGACGGTGGACTTTAAGAATACGGTGATCATCATGACCTCCAATCTGGGGTCGGAGATGATTCAGGAGCAAAGCGGCAAGGCTGACTACCATGAGATAAAGGACTCACTGATGCAGCTGCTGACGCAGCACTTCAAGCCGGAGTTCTTAAATCGTGTGGATGAGACTGTGGTGTTCCAGCCGCTGTCGCACAGCGAGATCAAGTCCATTGCCCGCATTCAGCTCAAGGCTTTGGAGCAGCGCCTGCAGTCGCATGGTCTGGAGGTGGAGCTCGCCGAGCATCTGCTCGACCGCGTGGCTGACATAGGCTTTGATCCTGTATACGGTGCCCGTCCGCTGAAGAGAGCTATTCAAAACAGCATAGAAGATCCGCTCTCGCGTCTGGTGCTGGCAGGCCGTCTGCTGCCCGGCAGAAAATATACTCTGGACCTCAGCGACAGCGGGGAGCTGACCTGCAGGCAGGATACTGTGCTGCAGTAATGAGCAGGGGTGACAGAGAGCTGAGCTTTTGATACCACACAGGGCAGCCGGAAACGGCTGCTCTTTTAGTCTCTGCAGCCTGCCCAAAAGATCTGCAGAGATCTGCCGGCTGGGGAAAGGAGAAACTGGAAAGCTGAGCGCAAAATAAAATTTTCTTTTAAATCAAAGATTTAACTTCTGATTTGCGAAAATTTTAAAAATTTTCGGAAAAAACATTTGACAACTAGTTTAAAGCGCTTAAAATATGCACCCGTTCCCTGACGGGAACCGCAAAACAAAGCCCAGCGCTTTGTGAAAGAGTTCTTTAAAAAGTCATCATGAGACAATCTGTGTGGGTCC
>CAYRIZ010000043.1:14813-18256 GCA_964424565.1 uncultured Enterobacterales bacterium | reverse complement strand
ATATGACGACATAGCAAAATATGAAAATTACGGTGCCAACATAACTATTGAAGCCGGTAACAATGGCGAAAACTTTATTACCTCTAGTGGTTCTGGTGTGTTGGCATCGGGAGTATCAGCTGATTTCGAAAATAAAGTCACTGTTACCATCGAAGGCGGCGAAAATTATATTTACGGTGACACTGCGGTCAACACAGCCAATGGCGCTGCAGTTACAGTAACTGCCACAAACGGCGATAATGTCATAGGTACTGCAACAGCTGGTGATTCACGGCCCGGCAATTCAGTAACTCTTGTTGAGTTAGACGAAACATTAAATAATGATGGCAGCTACTCTTATTCGCTGGATACTGGCACTACTACTGAGTTAGGGTCGAAAACATACAGCAGTGTCGCCTCCACTACTGCTATCAAGGCCGAATCAGGCTCCACTCAGACATATACAGCATCAGGCAGTAATGAGGTTACTGCAGACGACATTGGTATCTATGCTGACGAAAATGCAACTGTCTCTTTAACTGCAACATTATTAAATTATATTAAAGCAAAAAATATCGGCATTTTCGCTGATGGCGCCACTGTTACACACAGCGCAGGCAGCAATACGATTGAGGCTGGTACTACTGGAATTGAATCCACCAATAGTGGATCAGTTTCCCTGACTGCAACCAGTGGAAACAACAGCGTTACTGCAGGCGTGACCGGTATCGATGCTTCAGGTTCAGGTACAACAGTTTCCCTGACATCCATCAATGGCAACGGCAACAACGCTATTACTGTTACAAATGATAAAGGGACTGCTACAACGGGCATTAAGGCAGCTGACGGTGCGAATGTAACCTTGTCTACAGCTGTAGCTGATGAAAATGAAGATGAAGGAACAGGAGACGGCGGCGGCAATACCATTACAGCAGATATCGGCATTAATGCTGACGGAACCTTGACTAAAGTTTCGCTTGAAGCAGCCCACAACAATGACATTAAAGCTACTAATACCGGCATTTCGGCGGATAACGGAGCAGAGGTACATTTAAAGGCAGACAGCAATATCATCACAGCACAGACGACTACTGATGAAGACGGTACAGAAGTAGCAGATACAATACAGTACGGTATTAATGCTGCCGGAGGTGCGGGTGTTTTGCTTCAGGCAAGCGACACCAATCATATTTACAATACTGATACCGGTATTAATGCCACCGGCTCCTCCGAGGGGCAGGCCACTCATGTCAAATTAACTGCAGTCAACAACACTATTGATGAAACTTCCACCGGCATTAATGCAACTGAAGGTGCCTATGTGCATTTAGATGCAGATAACACCAATAACATTAAAGCAAATACAGGTATTGCTGCTGCCGGAAACTCGACTGATGTCACGCTTGAAGCAAATTACAATTTAATTCAAGCTGCTGAGACCGGCATTGAGGCGAATAACGAGGCAAAGGTATCTTTAACTGCAGGCAGCAATACGATTGAGGCTGGTACTACTGGAATTCAATCCACCAACGGCACAGTTGAGCTGACTACAGACGGTGGATCCAACCAGGTTACTGCAGGTGAGACTGCCATCGCTGCTGCAGGTGGAAGTGTTTCTCTGAAGACTTCCAATGGCAACAACACTATTGCGGCAAATGGTGACGGAGATACAACAGGTATTAAGGCAACTGACGGTGCTAATGTAACCTTGTATACAGAAGCGAATGGTGAAGACAACGCCAGCAATACCATTACAGCAGATATTGGTATTTCTGCTGCCGGAAGTGACGATGATGGAAACTCGACTGAAGTCACGCTTGAAGCAGAACACAGCAATGAAATTTACGCTGCTAATACAGGTATTAAGGCGGATGAAGGTGCAGAGGTATCTTTAACTGCTGGAGGCGGCAATTACATTAGAGAAAGTACAGCAAAGATCGGCATTGATGCTGCCGGAGGCGCGACTGTTTCGCTTAATGCGAAAAACAACAGCGTAAATGAGATTGCCACTACTGATATCGGCATTAATGCCACCGGCACCGGCACCACAGTCAAGCTTAATGCAGGCAACACTAACATTATTACCGCAGGCAGCACTGGAATTAATGCTGCAGGAGCAGGTACAACAGTTTCCCTGAATGCTTCCACTGGAAGTAACGCCATTACTGCAGATGATGGTGCAGGAACAAGCATCAAAGCCGAGAATGCCGCTGTCACGCTTAAAGCAGCATTCAGCAACACTATTGCCGGCCTTACCACTGCAACAGGTTCAGGCTCCATCGATATTACAGGCAATTATTCCAATACTTTCTCATCATCAGCAACTTTTGGTGATCCGAAGAATTTGGTTGCCAGTGCCTTGTATGCAGCTGAAAACGGCAGGATCACTGTATCCGGCGGTCAGATCACTATCAGTGTTACAACTGATGAGAATGCCCGCGCCGTGGCAGTTTATGCCTCCGATAAAGGTCAAATCTCCATCACTGGTGTAGTTGCCATCGAAAGCCCTGATGTGGCTGTACAGGCTGTGGGACCTGCTGCAGAAAGTGATGATGCCGCCGGCGTGACCATCAGCTATAACGGAGATTCGTACATTACCGGCGATTTGATAGCGGCTGACTACGGCGTGCTTGCTGTCGATCTTTCTGCAGATGCCACCGGCAGGCTTGAGGTAACTGGAGATATCAAGGCCTCCAACCAAGGTACGGCCAGGGTGAACCTGGGCGAGGGCGGTGTCCTGACAGGCAGTATCAACAATTATCTGTTTGCTGCCAACACTGCTGCAGGTACTGCTGAGCTTACCATGGGGACCAATTCCTACTGGAAGATGACGGATTCGAGTGTAGTCACCACCATCACTACCGTCCAGGATCTCCTGGAACGCAACGACGAAGATGGTTACCTGGACCTGAATGAGCTCTACAGCTCAGATCTGGGATATCTGACTTCAGTGCCGGTGATTGAGCTGCCTTATTTCGGCGACCTGGATAATCATACTTCAGGGTATTATCTGTATGCAGATGCCATTTACGGAGATGCTCAGTTCCTGATGCATCTTGACGGCGATCGCGCCAACAGCGACATGCTCTACTTCAATACTGCTACTGGCAATTATGTGGTATTTACAGATACCGTCCTGACTAATGCTGATATAACCAACAACGGCACCACAGATAATCTGCGTTTTGCCACCGTAGGTTCGGATTCCCAGGCTTATTTTGAGGTCTGGACCAGAGGTCATCTGTACGATATTCAATATACAGTTGAAAGCAGGATGTACACCTCTGATGATGAAGAAAACGATGACTACAATGAAGGTGACCACAAGCCCGGTCAGGATTCACTTGATGAAATCTTCACAGATGGAGACACTAACTGGGTCATTGTAACTTCCACTGCTTCCGATGAAGAAACTCCTACTGAAGAAGAAACTCCTACTGAAGAAGAAACTCCTACTGAAGAAG
>CAYRIZ010000043.1:0-14713 GCA_964424565.1 uncultured Enterobacterales bacterium | reverse complement strand
AAACTCCTACTGAGGAAGAAACTCCTACTGAGGAAGAAACTCCTACTGAGGAAGAAACTCCTACTGAGGAAGAGACTCCTACTGAAGAAGAAACTCCTACTGAGGAAGAAACTCCTACTGAGGAAGAGACTACTGAGGAAGAAACTACCTCCACTGACCCTGCCGGCACTCCAAGCCTGGGTGAGTTCGGTAAGGCAGCGCTTTACTCAGCCAGAGCGCACTACTTCAGCGGTATTTACCTTGATACCCTGAACAAGCGCATGGGTGAAGCCCGCTTTGTTGATCCCAATGCGGAGGATGGTGTCTGGGTACGTCTGAGACACGATTCCATAGGCAAGACCGGTCAGTTCCGTTCCGAAAACATCATGATCAATGTGGGTTATGACCATAAGCTGGCAGTCAGCAGCGGTGACTGGCACGTGGGTGCTGCGCTGGACTACATGCACAGCAGTCATGACTTCCGCGGCATTGACGGTGACGGCAATTCCAATCGCTTTGGTGCCTGGCTGTATGCCACCTATATAGGCAATGACGGTCCTTATGCTGATTTCGTCTTCAAGTACGACCATCTGAAGACTAACTATAATGTCATCGAATCCGGTACCGGCTTTACTGACAGCGGAGATTTCAGCAGTGATGTGCTGTCTCTGTCCGGTGAGTTCGGCTGGAAGTTCGCAAACAGTGAGGGTTGGTTTGTTGAGCCGCAGGTACAGCTGCAGTACTCCTACATGACTGATGATGATTACACCACCTCCAGTGGCATCAAAGTCAATCTTGATGATGTCAACAGCCTGATTGGCCGTGCCGGTGTAAGACTGGGCCGCGACTTTGAGGTGTCAGGTTCACCGGTAACTGCTTATCTGCGTGCCGATGTCATGCATGAGTGGCTGGGTGATCAGGATATCAGAGCTGCCGACGAAAGCGGTTCACTGTCCTATACCTATCACAATGATGATACCTGGTATGACGTGGGTGTCGGTCTGAGTCTGGCTCCGACCAAAAACGCCTACCTGTTTATAGAGGCGGAGAAAGTCATGGGCGCTTCGTTTAACGAAACCTATACGGTGTCTATGGGCGGACGCTACAGCTTCTAAACTGATAAATCTGACACTTACTGCAGGATGATGTACGCGATCCTGCAGTCTTTGGGGACGACGCAGCTGCGTTCTTCTGCTGCAGATGCAGATGCGGTCCCCAAAATTATGTCAGTCCCCCGCCTCTCCCTTCCTTCAGCTTCTTCTCGACATTGGTCAGCAACAAAATTCCGAAAAAGAACCAAAATTTTGCATACTGCGCCAAGACAGCCGCGGCAGCAAAAGTGTGCTGCATTTTATTCTCACTGCCCGGCGGGTAAGGAGAGCTTTCTTTGTGATAAGCTCACTGCCGGATTTGCTCAGACACTATCACACCCTACACAGCAACAACCCCAGGAGGACAGGCATCAGGAAATGCCCCTGAATAATATGCAAGAATCAACTGCTCAGCTGTATCGTCCCACTAAGGATGAATCCTTTATGGAAATTGCCCAGGCGGTTTCCATGCGCTCCACCTGTATTCGCAGACGCTATGGAGCGGTGATCGTCTCCCGGGACGGCCGTATTGTTTCCACCGGCTACAATGGCGCACCGCGCCACCGGGCCAACTGCTCAGATCTTGGCTTCTGCCTGCGTGAGGAGAGAAAAATAGAGCCGGGCAGCCGCTATGAGCTCTGCCGGGCCGTACATGCCGAGGCCAATGCCATTATCAACGGTAATCCGCTGGACATAGCCGGCGGCACCTTGTATCTGGCCGGCGTCGAGGTCAAAACCGGCCGGGCGACCAGAAACATGCGCCCCTGTGCCATGTGCGAGCGCATGATCCTCAATGCCCAGATCGCCCGCGTGGTGATGCGCAGCGAAGACGGCCGGCTGATTGAGGAAGATCCCCTGCAGTGGAAGGATGACAGCATACAGCAGGCCATAGCCGCCCTGACCGTAAAGGGCGGCACCACTGACAAATGCGGCTGCGGCGGCTGTGGGTGCGGCAGCTGAGACAGTCTTATTCCTCCTCGATCAGGGGAGGATCGCAGGAGCGCGGCCGCTCATTGATCTTATCGGGATCACAGCTGCGGCGGCGGTCTGCGTTCAGGGCATCTATGCGCTGCATCTCTTCTGCACTGAGGGCAAAATGATACAGCCGCGCATTGCTTGCTATGCGCTCCGGGCGGCTTGATTTGGGGATCACCACCACCTGCCGCTGCAGCTGCCAGCGCAGCATGACCTGAGCGGTGCTCACCTGATGCGCCGCGGCAATATCAATCAGCACGGGATGATCGATCAGCAGGCCGCCGCTCTGACCGCCCAGAGGCGAGTAGGCTTCCAGCACAATCCCCCTCTGTCGGCAGCAGGCCAGCAGCTGCGGCTCTGAATTTTCCGGATGGCATTCAGTCTGATTGACCTGCGGCACGATCTGCGCTCCTATCTGCTGCAGCCGCTGCAGATGATGCTCCTTGAAGTTTGATACGCCTATAGCCCGGCACAGGCCCTCCTGCTGCAGTTTTTCCAGCGTCAGCCAGGCCTGCTCCCAGCCGGTAAAAGGCCAGTGCAGCAGATACAAATCCACAAAATCCAGCTGCAGCCGCTGCAGGGATTCCTCCAGTCCCCGGCGCGGATCGGCAAAATCATCCCGCCAGAGCTTGGTGGTCACAAAATATTCACTGCGCTGCAGCCCGCTGTCCTGAAGTCCGCGGCCCACTCCCTTTTCATTGCAGTAGATCCGCGCGGTGTCAATCATGCGGTAACCGCAGGCCAGAGCCTCCCTGACGGCCCGGCGGGTATCCTCTCCTGAGGGCGTGCGGAACACTCCCAGTCCCAGCAGGGGCATGCTGACTCCATTGTTGAGCTGCACGGTGGAATTGATATCAAGCATAGATCTGCTCTCCCTATTCTCCAGTTTCTGCTTTATTTTCAGCTTCTTTTTCCCGGGGCTCCAGACGGCTGTGATCGATCAGGGCATAAGCCTCCCTGAGGGTGTCGCCATTGGCCCCGAGGGCAGTCATGTGCGTGGACAAAAAGCGCCTATAGGCCCGGGCTCCGGGGATGCCGGTAAAAAAGCCCAGCAGATGCTGTGCCAGATGATGCAGGGCATGACCCTCGGCGCAGATCTGATCGGCCAGCGCACACAAATCAGCAAAAGTCTCAGCCCGGCTGCGGGGAGCTTCAGGGCTGCCGAAAATATCATGATCTACCCGGGCCAGCAGGTAGGGATCATCGATCAGGGCCCGGCCGAGCATTACGCCGTCTACATGCTGCAGCTGCTGCCGGCACTGCTCTATGGTTTTGATTTCCCCGTTAATGGTGATGAAAAGATCGGGAAACATGGATTTCAGGGCATAAACCCGCTCGTAGTCTATAGGCGGGACGGTGCGGTTTTCCTTAGGGGAAAGGCCGTTCAGCCAGGCCTTGCGGGCATGCAGGATCAGATGGCGGCAGCCGGCCTGATACAGGGTATTGACCAGCCGGAAGGTAAACTCAAAATCATCCAGCTCATCCACCCCTATGCGGGTCTTGACGCTGACCGGGATGGACACCGCCTCCTGCATGGCCGCAAACAGCGCTGCCAGATGATCAGGATCCTTCATGAGCACAGCCCCGAAGGATCCCTGCTGCACTTTGTCTGACGGACAGCCGGCGTTCAAATTCAGGGCACTAAATCCCCGGCGCTCGGCTGTGCGGGCGGCCGCAGCCAGTTTACCGGCCTCGCTGCCGCCCAGCTGCAGCGTCAGCGGCAGTTCCTCCTCACAAAAGGCCAGCACATGCTCCCGGCCGTGCAGCACGGCATCGGCAGCAATCATCTCGGTATAAAGCATGGCCTTTTTGGTCATCACTCTGGCCATGCGGCGGAACAGGGAAGTGGAAACATCCACCATGGGGGCGGCGGAAAACAAATCAGCCTGCATAGGCAAAAACTCCTGAGTGCACATGCATGAAAAAGGCCCGCCTGAAGGGGCCTCTTATAAATCCCCGGGACAGCCCCGGGGGCGGCAATAAAGCGGACAGCCTGCCGGCTCAGCTTTCGGTGCCTTGATCTTTTTTGATTTTCTGCGCCAGCTCCTGCAGACGGAAATGATGAACTTCTGAGCCCGGGGAGCGGTCCCAGGACGGGTTCCCGGCCTGAGCATCCTCCTGAAGATTTTCCCTGACAACCTCACTCAGCCAGTTGAGACTAAAGGAAGGCAGGCCCACCGTAAGACTGATGATGTAGTCACGCAGTTTCTGCAGATTCTGGGAGCTGGGATTGCGCAGGAAGTCGGCAATTTGTTTGCCTGTTTCCTTCATTTGGGCGGCGGAAGCACCGCGGGTGGTGGCCGGCAGAGCAGAGAAGCGGATGGCATCAAATTTTACCTGCGGATCGGCCGTCTCTATGGAGCAGATGCGCACATTGATGCCGGCCTCGGCCAGCAGCTCCTGGGCTCCGCGGGCGGAGGACAGGGCAGGACACTCGCGGCTGTCCACCAGCACCAGATGGCTCTCGGTGCCGGAGCAGATCAGATTAAGCCCGCCGGCCTTCATGCCTTCACCCAGAGCCTGGGCATTCTGCACCACGCTCCTGGCATAGGAGCTGTAAACAGGATCCTTCATTTCCTGAATGCGGGCCTCCAGGGCTGCCAGCTTGGCAGTCTGCAGACCGGTGTGTCCGCTCATGTACACCGTGCGGTCTATGGCATTGGCTATGCTGTTGCGGCAGAGGATCACTGAAGCCTGCGGTCCCTGCATGGCACCGTGGCAGGAAAAGGTGATCACATCGGCATAAGGAGCCGGTGACGGCAGCGCCCCGCCGGCAATCAAACCGGCAATCTGCGAAATATCACACCACAGCAACGCCCCGCAGGCTGAAGCTATGCGGGCAAAGCCGGCATAGTCTATGGCCAGGGGATAATTGATGGGCGAGAGAATAATCATCTGCGGCCGGCAGGCCATGGCCTGATCGGCTATACGCTGCATGTCCAGCTGCTGTGTTTTGGGATCTATGCTGAAGTTGACAAAACGAAAGGCCAAATTCTCTGCATTGCAGTGTTCTTTTTTGCGCAGATCCAGAGACATCACCACATCACCGCGTCTGGTCAGGCTCTGGAACACACAGCGGGAAGCTGTGGCAATGGAGACCGGACGAATATTGGCGTGATCAGCCCCGAACAATTCACATATGCTTTTGGCCGTCAGGTTTTCCAGACCGGAATCCAGAGTATAGCCTGACCCCTTGCAGGTATTGACCAGTACGCTGCCCATGATGGCCGCACACAGAGGAGAGGTGCTGTTTTCATCGGGAATAAAAGACAATGACAGGCGCTGACGCTCCAACTCTTTTTCAAAGTACGCATAGAGCTCGGGATCAAAGCCTCTAATCACATTCAGCGGATTCATAGATTCTCCCAGGATTGTTCTGATGCTGCTGTTTATAGGATTTATATGATCTAAAAAAGCAGATCTGCGGTAAACCTGATCAGGGCCGCCTGTGCTGTGCGCCGTATACCTCTGCAGTCTCTGCCCCTAACGAAAATATATAATAAAATTAAGTGTTTTTACAGCAAAAGCCCCCGGATTATCTCCAGAATGAAAGCTGCGCCACACTTTTGCAGACAGGCTCTGTCCGGCCCGGCAGACTGCTGCCGCAGGCTGCGGTTTGGTGGGTTAAATTCGCGTAAAAAGTCAGCAAAAAAGGCCCAAAATCTCAAAAAAGGAGGAATTTTATGACAAAAAAGGCAGTTTTCCTGATGTGGTTGTGTCTGCTGCCGTTTGCTCTGCCGCAGGCTGCAGCCCAGGAGGTTACGGCGGCGGAATCCTCCTCCGCCCAGGAGCAGAGCGGCTCAGACTCTGTGCAGTCTGCAGCACCGCCGCCTGGACCCAGTCAGTCCGCAGTCCCGCCCCGGCCGCGGCCTCCCGGGGGCGGCAAGGCCCCGGGAGGCAGACCCAAACCGCGCGGCTTTGAAGGAGTGGATCAGCCCACGCGCTCCCCTATGGGCTTTTATCAGAACTGGGCGGACAACAGCATCAAAAGCATCAGGGAACACGGGCAGGACGGTGATTATGCCGTCATTGCCGGCAAGATAGCCGACGATCTGGAGGATGGCTGCTATATGCTGCAGGATACGGCAGCAGAGCTCATCAAAATCTGCCGGCTGGAGGAAACGGTCCCTGCAGATCTGCAGCTGCAGCAGGGCGGCGAATATATATTCTGGATCAGGGTGAACAAATCACTGTTTGCCACCACTCTCGATGTGCTGATGATGGCGGAAAATTAGCCGCCGGGGCGCCCCGGCCGCCCCCATCCGTCTTCCGGATGGAGACTGGCTTAGACTGGCTTACAGAGCCGAGCTTTCGCGGGCGGAAATGCAGGAGCACAGCCCCTTTTTTACCTTGAGGAGCTCGATTAAGGCAGAGACAAAATCGATCAGGGTGATGCGGCTGGAGCCGTCCAGGCCCACAGGCAGGACATCAGAGCACAGTTCAAAACGCCCGCGCCCGTAGCTGTGGGTATCGAGATGCAGCGGCGGGCAGAACAGCGTCCAGCGCAGCCCCGAGGCAGACTGCAGCTGCCGGAAAAGCTCCAGGCTGCGATTGCGCTCCAGCCGCGTTCTGCCGGTTACTGCCGCCAGATCACTGTCGGCCACCAGGGTGCGGCGGCTGTCATCTGTATAGAGCAGGCTGCAGTCGCCTATGCCCAGATAGTAGGTCCCGGCCTCAATTAATTTGGGCAGCATGCGGATCAGCGGCTCTTCTCCCGGAGCAAAGGCACTGATGCGCGGGAAGCTGGCGGCATCGATCAGCACATGAAAGCGCGACAGCTCCCGGACCTCCAGCTCTTCCGGCTCCTTGATGATAATGGGACCATTGCCGGCCAGATCGGAAGGAGTGGACACTATGGAAGTTACATTGATGCCGGCTTCCTCGGCATGCAGCACTATACGACGCCCCAGCGGACTGTTGGCGCCCAGGACAGCAGCTTTCATAATCCAAAATCCTTATCCCAGTGGTAACTCCCCGCTCCCGCCCGCGGCAGCAGGCGGGGCAGTGACCCAAATCTGTCTGCAGATCAGGCTACAGTGCCTCCCACCCAGGTCCAGTGTTCAAAGCACTTGTTCTTGTGCCAGAGCAAATATTCACGTCTGGGCCAGGCTGCTCTGTCCTGCGGCAGGGTAATGCGCTTGTGATTGTATTTTAAGTAGCTCTTAGCTCCCATGGAGGCCAGGCTGTCAGACACCAGCACCTCTATGGCTTTATCCCCTACATAACTTAAGGTGATATAGCCCTCGGAGAACAGCCGGTGCAGGTCACAGCGCATCAGCACACCGTTCTGCACGCTCTGGAAAGATCTGGAGTAGCAGGGCTGAATATTGGCCACATCCAGCAAAGGCAGCGCGGTATCGCCGGTAATGGCGCATTTGAAGTTGTAGGCAGCCATCACGGCGGCGTGGAAGCCGTCGATATCGGCACGATCCACCTTCTTGGCGGCCATATAGTAAATGCCTCTCCAGTTGGAGCTGTACTCCTCGGCTGAAAGTCCGTCCCGGCGCTCTCTTAAGATATGATCCAAATAACGGCCCAGCGGCTGATTGGTAGAGATTAAGAAACGGTAGTCGCTGTCGTCAAATTCCTGGGTGAAGGCAGCAGGCACCGGCAGGGCATCGCGGTTGGAAAAGATAAAGGTACCATGGAGGATATGGGAGATCAGCTCGCTGTTTTCATTGCCGCCCTGGTCGCGGATCTCCTGCATCATTTCCGCAAAGCTGCTGCGGCCGTTGCGCACCCCGAAGCATTCCCAGGCCTTGGCCGGTTTGAGCAGAGCCCATTTGACGAAATAACCGCCGCCTACTATGTAATACTGCCCGTTCTGCTTTAAAACCTGCAGCACCAGTGAACCGGGCTTGACATGGACCAGCTCCTGATCCGGAGTACTGCCCTTCTGCTTTAAGGACCAGAAATTGGTGGCACTGGAACCTGCAGAAATATATTCATCCTTGACTATGCGGTGCCACTCCGGCTGCACCTTGCACACTAAGATTTCATCAGACTGGCGCATGTTTTCTCCTTAGTTAACATTCATGCATGTCTCAATAATAACAGCGATTTGTCAAAAAACTGCGAAATTTGCCACAAAGCCCCTGTTTGCAGCCGGCAGTCATGCACTGCCGGCATGACTGCACATGAAAATTTGCTATTTTACCCGGCGGCCATCTTCTTTTAGCATGAAGGAAACCTGCAAACATGTCACTTAAAGGAGTCCCGTATGCGTATTCTCAAGACCTTAGGCTGCCTGGGAACGGCTGCCCTGCTTGCTGCCTCTGCCGTGGCCGCTGAGCCTGAATTCAAGCAGTCTCCCATTGATACCTTTTTCGGCCAGGGCGTAATCAATCCTTATCTGGAGTTCTTTACCGGCGGTACCACCTATCTTAATAACCTGGTAGCTCCCAGCTCCGGGGTCAGCTTTGCCGGTGCCAATGTCACCTTTGAGCCCTGCGCCAGAACCTGGTGGCACAGCCATACCGCCGGTCAGGTGCTGTTTGTGGTCGCCGGTGAAGGCCGCCATCAGATCCGCGGGCAGCAGATCGATGTCCTCAAGCCTGGTGATGTGATAGTAGTGCCGCCTGATACCGAGCACTGGCACGGCGCTTCCCCTGACAGCTGGATGTCGCATATTGCCTTCACGCCCCAGCCCGAGAACAACACTCCGGTGTGGCTCAAGCCGGTAAGCGATGAGGAATATCAGGGCCCCGTGGCCGAGCGCCAGTAATCCTGCCGCCCCCGGCACCGCCGGGGGCTAAAAATGCCAGAAATAGCGGGTGGTGCAGACCAGCACCGGCAGGATCTCCAATCGTCCCACAATCATATCCAGGGCAAACAGCAGCTGCAGTGGTCCTGAGATATTGGAAAAGTTTGCCGCCGGCCCCAGCTCCGTACCCATGGCCGGACCTACATTGGACAGCGAGGTGATGGTGGCGGTAAAGGCATCGGTCACATTAAGGCCCAGCAGGGTGGCCAGGCAACTCGAGCACAAAAGCACCATGATGTAGGCTGCCAGATAGGTCACCACGGAGCGGATTAGCCCGGAGGACAGCTGCTGCCCGTTGTAATGCGGCTCGAGCACTATGTGCGGATGTATGGTCTTTTTCAGCTGCGTCCTGAACATGGCGCAGCAGATCTGCAGCCTGAAGATCTTGATGCCGCCTGAGGTTGACCCCGAGCAGCCCCCCACCGCCAGAATAACCAGAAAGATGTAGTCGGCAAAGGGATTCCAGGTGGTGAAATCCTCCAGGGCAAAGCCGGTGGTGGACAAAATGGAAACCACATTGAACAGTGCCACCCTAAAGGCCCTTTCCACATCATAATCATTGTAGAACATCAATGAGAGCATCAGCGTCAGGCTGATCAAGCCTATCATCTTGCAAAAGCCGCGTACCTGCTGATCCCGAAACACATACAGCAGATTGCCGCTGACTGTGGTCAGCAGCACCAAAAAAGGCAGCGACCCCAGAAACATAAACACTATGGCAAAGTAATGCACCAAAGGCGGCAGACCGTTCATGGAGCTGTCCTGAGGCATCATGCCGCCGGTGGCCACAGTGCACAAGGCGGCGTTCACAGCCAGAAACAAATCCAGCCCGGAGAATACATAGCAGGCAGTGCAGGCTGCCGCCGTCCCCAGATACCAGCTGAGCAGAGCCAGAGCCATGGTCTTGATATGCGGGGTTAATTTGGCCAGGCCGTCAAAGGAGGAGCTTTCAGTCTTAAAGAGATTAACTCCGCCCATCATGAAACTGGGCAGCACGGCCACTCCTATGACCACGAAACCTATGCCGCCCAAAAACTGCAGAATGGAGCGCCACAGCAGCAGGGCCGGGGATATACCGTCCAGACCATTGATGGCAGTGGCTCCGGTGGTGGAAAGAGCCGAGGCAGTCTCAAACACCGCCCCGCTGTAATGCAGCTCCGGCAGGATCATGCTGAAGGGCAGAGCAGTGATCAGGGCCGCGCCCAGCCACAGGCTGACGGTAAACAAAAACAGATCGCGTATGGTGAGCACCTTGGCGGCGCGGCGGCCGAGCAGATGCATGATGTTGCTGACCACAAAGGCGCACATGCTCATGGCCGCAAAGCACAGGGCATTGGCATGATCTTCATGGAAAAAGGCAAACAAGCCGGGAATAAAACCTATCACCCCCAGCCAGAACAGGGCCGGAGCCAGCAGTTTCAGCACCAGGCGGACATTGACTACCATGACCTTCTCCCGGGGATCCAGAAGGCCCGCGGCTTGAACAGGGCCACCAGCCGCCGCATCTGCTGATGATCGTGCAGATAGGCTATCACCCGGTCGCCGTCGGCAAATTTCAAATCCTCATTGCAGGAGAGCAGCTTGTTGTCGCGCAGCACCATGCCCAGCGCTACTCCCGGCGGCAGATTGATGTCTGAGATGCGCCGGCCGACCACGCGGGAAGTGCGGCGGCTGCCCTGCACCATCAGCTCAATACCCTCGGACAGCCCGGAGCGGAACAAATGCGTCCTGAGCACACCCTCCTGTCTTATATCCGACAGCAGAGCCGAAATCACCGCCTCCCGCGGGGAAACCACGCTGTCGGCTCCCTGCCGGTCATCGGCACTGAGATCCCTGAGGCTGCCCTTTCTGATGATGGCTATGGTCCTGATATTGTTCATGCGCTTGAGCATCTGGCTGGAGATGATATTGATTTCATCATTGGGCGTGGCGGCTATAAAGCAGTCGCTCTGATCCACATGCTCCTCGATCATAAAATCAGGATCACAGGGATCGGCGCAGAACAGCTCCAGTGAACTGTGCTGCATCAGCCGGGGAAAAATACGCTCGGCGCGGGCCGGATCGGGCTCGATCAGCTTCACCCGGTAACGCGTGCTCAAGTTGCCGGCCAGTTCATCGGCAGTATGCGAGCCGCCGGCTATGGTGATGTTTTTGGCTGCCGTCCCCAGCGGCACCAGGGAGGACAGCAGGGCCATCACCCTGCTTCTCTCTGCACAAAAGAACACCTCATCGCCCTCGGAGAGCAGGACCTTACTAAAATCCGTAACCACCTGGTGATCGCGGTACAAAGCCAGAATGCGGGATTTTTGATCGGCTGCACACAGATTTTCCACCGGAAAGCCCAGCATGCGGCCGCCGCGCCGGCAGGTGGCGGAGGCGATCACCACGCGGTTGCCGGCAAAGGAGCCCACGGCCGTGGTGCCGGACAGCTCCAGCAGATCCAGCACCGCTCCGGCTGTAATGTGCTCGGGCGAGATGATGTGATCTATGGGAATGGCATGCTCATTGAATAAGGCTGCCGCCTCGGTCAGGTATTCAGGAGATCTGATGCGGGCTATGCGCCGCGGCACGGCAAACAGGGAAGCGGCCACCGAACAGACGGCCATGTTGTACTCATCATTGGGAGTGGTGGCTACCAGCAGCTCGGTATTTTCCGCTCCGGCCTTGCGCAGCACCGAAGGCCAGGCGGCCTCTCCCTGCACCACGCGCAGATCCAGATGATCGGCCACCTGCGCCAGCGCGGACTGATAACTGTCCACCAGGGTTACGGCATGGCCGGAGCCCACCAGGTACTCGGCCAGCTCTATGCCTACCTGTGTAGCTCCGACAATGATGATTTTCACTTAAGGCCTCTCTGCTGCTTTGCGCAGGCGGGCATAGAAAAAGCCGTCTCCGCCCTCAGCTCCCGGCAGGATCTGACGGAACCACATTTCCTGCCCCTGCCCGGCAAAAGGATAAGGCTGCATTTCCGGGTGTCTGGCGGCAAAGGACTGGATCTGGGCGGCATTTTCCGCCTGCAGGACTGAGCAGGTGCTGTAGACCAGAATGCCGCCTGGCTTAAGGCAGGAGACGGCTGCCTCCAAAATCTGCTGCTGCAGCTGTGTCAGGCGGGCTATATCGCTGTCCCGGCGCAGCCATTTGATGTCCGGATGCCGGCGGATCACCCCGGTGCCTGAACAGGGGGCATCGATGAGGATGCGGTCAAACCAGCCGGTGGTATCAGGATTGAGGCCGGAGGCATCGGCCACCTGCAGACTAAGGCGCCGGCTGCGGCAGAACAGGCCGGCCTCCGGCAGACTATTCTGCGCCGGCAGATCGTCTGCCTGCAAATGACCCAGCCGCACCAGAGTGCAGGCCGCCTCATACAGCCGCTGCGGATCGCTGTCACAGGCGGTAAGCTGCACTGCGGCGGAGGCATTTAAAATCTGCGCACTCTTGCCGCCGGGGGCACAGCAGCAGTCCAGCACCTGCAGCGGCAGGGACGGATCCAGCTCCAGCAGCTGTACCGGCAGCTGGGCTGAGGCATCCTGCACACACACCAGTCCCTCGGCAAAGCCCGGCAGGCGGGCGGCGGCACAGGGCTCGGCCAGCTCAATGAGCCCGGAGGGCTGTGAGCTTTTCACCGCCAGACCGGCCGCCTGCAGAGACTGCAGATATTCCCTGACGCTGATTTTAGCGGTTTCCACCCGCAGGAACATAGGAGCGCGCTGATTGCTCTGCTGCAGGATCTGCTGCAGCACGCCGGCCTGGGGATAATCGGCCTGCAGGCGCCGGTACAGCCACTGCGGACAGGAGAGATCGGTGGTCAGTTTGCCTGACTGCTGCAACTGCCCGCCCTGCCGCAGAAAGGAGCGCAGCACGGCATTGACAAAACCGGACTGGGATTTGAGTTTCAATTTAAGACAGCAGCTGACGGCAGCATTGACGGCAGCATAGGCCGGAATCTGATCCATCAGGGCGATCTGATACAAAGCGGTGAGCACTACGGCTTTAACCTGTAAATCGGCCCGTCCCGGGCGGCTTTGCAGCAGGGTAAAGTTGTAATCGAGCAGGGCCAGATGCCGCAGGGTACCATAAATGATTTCAGAGGCCAGTGCCTTATCCCGATCAGAAAGGGCTCCGAGGTGCCGGCCCATCAGCTCGGTGCAGGAATGCCCCTGCAGCACCCCGGCTACGCAGCGGACTGCCGCCAGGCGGCAGTCCAGGCCCAGACCGCTTTGGGAAGAGGGCGAGGAAGTCTTTGTGGCGGCAGCTGCGGCAGTCTTATTTTTTGCCTTCATGGCTGAAGCTTTGTGGTCCTTCATGACTGCAGCACCATCCCGCTTTGGAACTGAGCCTGATGTGAGCGCACAAAGGCGGCGGCATCACAGGCTTTTTTGCCCGGCGCCTGCAGCAGGGAAATGAGCAGGCTGCCCTGGGCGCAGGAGATGATCAGTCCGCGCTTGTCGGCAGGCCCTATGGTGCCGGGAGCGCCGCAGCTTTCCGGCAGAGCAGTGGCGGCAAACACCTTGTAGGTCACCCCCTGATGGGCCAGGACCGCCGCCGGCCAGGGGTAAAGTCCGCGTACCTGCAGGGCCAATTCTGTCGCCGGACGGGAAAAATCAAGCGGGCTTTCGGCCTTGCTCAGCTTGCGGGCATAGACGGCCTGACTTTCATCCTGTGCCGTGGGGGTAATGCGGCCGGCCAGGATATCAGGCAGCACCTCCAGCAGCGTCTGTGCTCCCAGTGCGGCAAGCTTGTCGAACAAACTCTCTGCCGTATCGTCATCTGCTATGGGCAGGGTACGACTGCAGTACATATCACCTGTATCCAAACCGGCGCCTATCTGCATAATAGTTACCCCGGTTTCCTTATCTCCGGCCAGCAGTGCCCGCTGTATGGGAGCCGCTCCCCGCCAGCGCGGCAGCAGCGAGGCATGTACATTAATGGAGCCCAGTCTGGGGGCAGCAAACACCGCCTCCGGCAGCAGCAGGCCGTAGGCCACCACCACCGCCAGATCGGCGTCAAGTTCCTGGAAGGCCTTGATATCTGCCTCATCTTTAAAATTAAGCGGCGTTCTGACCTCCAGACCGTGCTCCAGGGCCAGCTTTTTGACTGCACAGGGCTGCAGCTTGTGGCCGCGGCCGGCCGGCCGGTCCGGCTGACTGTATACAGCCACCGGTCTGATGCCGGCAGCAAGCAGTGCCTGCAGGTGCACGGCGGCAAAATCCGGAGTTCCGGCAAAAATGATCCTGCTCAAGCCTTAGTACTCCACTCCATTGCGCTGTGCTTCCTTTTTGAGCTTGCTGTACTTTTTCAGGAGCATGGCGCGCTTTAAGGATGAGAGATAATCTATAAACAGCCTGCCGTCCAGATGATCTATCTCATGCTGCATGCATATGGCCAGCAGACCGTCGGCATCATAGACCTGCTCCTGACCGTTGAGATCCAGGGCCCGGACCTGTATACGCTCGGCACGGGTGACCTCGGCATTGTATTCAGGCACGGACAGGCAGCCCTCGGAATAGACCACTTCTCCCTCGGCGCGGGTGATCACCGGATTGATCAGCACAATTTGATTTTTGCCCTGAGTGCCGTCCTGCTCCGGGATGTCTATCACCACCATACGTATATCCAGTCCGATCTGCGGGGCTGCCAGGCCTATGCCTTCGTCATCGTACATGGTGTCGAACATATCAGCAGCCAGTGCTCTTAATTTGTCGTCAATTTCTGTTTCTGCTACCGGACGGCATTTGACCCGCAGGCGATCATCGGGGAAATGCACTACTTTTAAAATTGCCATGTCAAAATAATCCTCAAATCAAATCAGGTGTAATTTTAGCATGTATGCACTGTACGCTGAGCTGTTCAGCAGGGTGATTGCACGAGATGTTACTTGACATCTTCTTGAGATTTTGTTGCTTCA
>CAYRIZ010000042.1:0-18576 GCA_964424565.1 uncultured Enterobacterales bacterium | reverse complement strand
TCGCCATTCGTGAAGGCGGCCGTACCGTAGGTGCCGGTGTGGTTTCCAAGATCATTGACTAATACCTGAGGATCCCCCGGCGGGGGATTCTGCTAAAAAATACTGCTGCGCATTAGACGCAGCTTCCGCCTGGCACCAAGCAGGCGGAATTAAGCTGGCGGCCGATGCATATCGGCCGTTTTGGTTTAAAGGCCTCCCGGGCTTGGAGCTCCTGCAGTTTTACCGGGCAGACCATACCTTAAGCCTGCCGTGCCGCACGGCCCGCTGCTTAAGCAAGATTTTTGGAGGTGCCGCAGCCGCTGCTGCGGTACAAATTGATGAGCGAAAAGAAAAGCAACAAAGGAAAGCCTGCCGCCAAAGGCACCAGGACTGCGGCCAAAAAGCCTCAGGCCGTAAAGACTGAGCCGGCCGCCAAAACCCAGGCTCCTGCCCCGGCCAAACCGGCCAAAGCCGCCAAATCAGGCGCTGCCGACAAAGCCTCTTCCTCCTCTTCCGGCTTAAATATACTGTTGTGGCTGGTTTCCATTGTCCTCATCGCCGGTGCTGTGGTCGGCAACTGGTACTATACGCAGCATGTGGTGATAAACGAGTCCTCCTTTGACCGCTTTATCCGTGTAGCCGTAGTGATTGCCGTGATCGCGGCTGGTCTCGGCGTTACCTTATTTACCAACAAGGGTCGTCAGCTGCTCAATTTCGGCCGTGAAGCCTATATTGAGCTGCGCAAAGTAGTGTGGCCTACCCGCCAGGAAGCCATGCAGACTACCCTGATCGTGTTCGTGGCAGTCTGCGTCGTGAGCCTGTTCCTCTATCTGTGCGATGTGGTCTTCCTCGGTCTGGTCCGTTACATTACGCTGTAGGAGTGAGCCATGGCAGATAAAGATGATTTGGATTTAATGCCGGCTCCGGAAGCCCCTGAGGCTCCGCTGGTTGACGAGGCTGAGGCTCCGGAAGCACCTTTGTTTGATGAGGTGCCTGAAGAAGCTCCTGCCGCCGCAGCCCCCAAAGCCAAATCCAAAAAGGGCGTTATTCCGCCGCGCCGCAAGGTGCAGGAACTTGATGCCGACGGCAAAAAGCCTATGCGCTGGTATGTGGTGCAGGCTTTCTCCGGCTTTGAGCAGCGTGTAGCCCAGACCCTGCGTGAGCGCGTGCGCATCCACGGCATGGAAGATGATTTCGGCGAGATCCTGGTTCCCAAGGAAAAGGTCAAGGAAATCAAGGACGGCAAAAAGCGCGAGAGTGAGCGCAAGTTCTTCCCTGGTTATGTGCTGGTGCATATGCGCATGACCGATGAGACCTGGCAGCTGGTCAAGCATACCGACCGCGTGCTCGGCTTTATCGGCGGCACTCCGGATCGTCCGCTGCCTATTTCCAAGGCTGAAGCTGAGCGCATTCTCTCCCGTCTCAAGGAAAGCGAGGAAAGCCCGCGGCCCAAGACCATGTTTGAGGTGGGCGAGGCCGTACGTGCCATCGACGGTGCATTTAAGGACTTTGTGGGTACTGTGGAAAAGGTGGATTACGAGAAGAACCGTCTGACCGTGTCCATAGCCATTTTCGGCCGTGCAACTCCGGTGGATCTGGAGTTCAGTCAGGTCGAAAAGGATATCTGATCTCCGCACCTTACAAACCAAACCTTCCTGCGGTTTTATATCCTAAACCCAGGAGGTAAGCACTTTCGGGATCACCCCGGAGGTATACAGCCGGTACAGCAGTATCGGCTGTTGTCTTATCAGAGGGCTCAGATATGAGCCCGTCATCCTTCCCATCAGCTCTTCTGTCATATGCTCTTTGAGAGTTGAATTATGGTCACTCAGTGCTGCCTTTCTCAGCTTCAGCCCGTGCTTATCCGGTTTCCTGAGCCTCAGGCTGCCTGTTTTCTTTGAGTGACATTTACAATAATGTCACTCAGGATGGTCACTCAGGAAGGCTGCGAGGGCATCATGACGGATGACAGGCGATATTAAGATCTCCACCTACAGAAGGAAAAGACACAACGGAAACGTGTACGTCTATCAGAAGCAGACCGGGTATGATCCCCAAAGGTGAAGACAAGATGGTTCAGACCAGGCCCAAGAGGAAAGCTCACAGCAGCGATCAGCCTCAAAGCAGCGCAGTTCATGAGCAGTAGCCCGCCCCGATTTGCAGGCAGTCCGGCGCGGTATTACTGATTTGGCAGCCCCCGGACGCTGTCAGCTGCCTTGCCGCTGGGGGAGAGAAGGTTTCAGAAGAAAATTTCATTGAGGCGCTGCACCAGAGAGGTGATGCAGGGAATGGTGAGCATGGCGATCAGGGTGGAGATAAAAGTCCCCTTGGCCATAGTGCTCTCATCGCGGCCGGCTATGAGGCAGAACATGATGCCGGTCGTGGCTACAGGCATGGCAAAGAGCACGGTATTGATGGTCACCACTGTTTCACTGCTGGAGAGCAGCCTGGAGAGGAAATAGACCAGCAGCGGCAGGATCAGCAGGCGGGAAGCGCACATGGCATAGACATTGAAGTTGCCCAGAATGCTGCGCAGCGGACGCTGAGCTATGGAAGAACCTATGATGATCAGGGCTCCGGGCACGGTGACGCTGCCGAGCAGGGTCAGCGGCTTGGAAATCAGTGCCGGAATATTGCTGATGCCCAGGAGAACTATGGCTATGGAAATATAGCTGGCCAGCATGATGGGGGAGAACAAAAACATGGGACTTAATTTGTTTTTGTCGCTGCGCCCGGCCACGATGATCGGACCTAAGGAAAACATGAACAGGGAGTTGGCAAAATTCAGCACGGAGGCAAAAAATATGGCCTCATTGCCGAAAATGGATGCCACCACCGGGTAGCCTATGAAGGCTACATTGCCAAAGGAGAGCATGAAACAGAACTGGCCCTGCAGATCCTTGTTTTTGGTAAACAATTTGGCGGCAAACCAGGAGATCAGCATCACCACCGCATAGGTAGCAATACTCACCCCGAGAAGCGGCAGCACCAGGGAGGAATCCGGCAGCTCATCGCCCATGACTGAGGAAAGCACCAGGCAGGGGCAGGAGATTTTGACTATGAAGCTGGACAGCATGCGGTCAAAGTTGAGATCCTGCAGCTTCGTCTTGTGACTGATATAACCTACAACAATAATAATGAACAAAACGCCCATCTGCAGAAATATATCGTTCATGGCACTCATGGCACTGTATTCCACCTGCTGATTTAATTTTTTCTGCAGCATAAACTTAAGAAGGCTGACAAACAAGAGCAGGATTGAAAAAGAAACAGCCCGGTCACAGGGCAGCGACACGAGCTGATTTGAAGGCGTCTCGGGATGAAAAAAGCACACCGGCCGGAGCGGCAGGGAACTGCTGTCAGCGCTTGGCAGGAGGGCAGATCGCACGTCTTTTCAGACAATTTACTGGCTGCCCTGTATCAATGCAGAACAGGCTGGACGGCAGCTGGGGACGGGCTGAAAATCTGACAAAAATTTTGCAGGAAAGTAGGAAAAAATGCAGGTTTTGACTTGCGCCTGAGGATTGATCTCAGCTATAATATTCAGGTTTACTGCGTGCACTTTTGTTGTGCAGCAGCGGAGCGGCCAAACAAAACCGCTTCAAGGGAAGCGTATAACGCGATATTACCCAAATTTGAGGAATTTTTAAATGGCAAAGAAAGTTACCGCCTACATTAAACTGCAGGTGTCTGCTGGCAGCGCCAATCCTGCCCCTCCGGTAGGTCCGGCCTTAGGTCAGCACGGCGTCAACATCATGGAGTTCTGCAAGGCTTTTAATGCCCAGACTGCCAAGATGGAAAAAGGCATGCCTGTACCTGTAGTGATCACTGTCTATCAGGACAAGTCCTTTACCTTCGTTACCAAGACCCCTCCTGCTTCCTTCCTGATCAAGAAGGCTGCCAACATTCAGACCGGTTCCCACAAGCCGGGCAAGGAGAGTGCCGGTACCATTACTCAGGCTCAGCTACTTGAGATTGCCAAGGTCAAGGAGCCTGACATGACTGGTGCAGATCTGGAAGCATCTGCCCGTTCCATCGGCGGTACTGCCCGTTCCATGGGCATTAAGGTGGAGGGTTAATCCATGGCTAAATTATCCAAGCGCATGAAGGAAATCCGTTCCATCATCGACAGAACCCGCGAATACAACGTTACTGAGGCTTTTGAGACCCTGCAGAAGCTGCCGCGTGCCAAGTTCGTAGAGAGCGTGGACGTAGCCATTCAGCTCGGCATCGATCCTACCAAGTCCGATCAGAACATCCGTGGTGCCACCGTTCTGCCTCACGGCAACGGCCGCGTGGTCCGCGTAGCCGTGTTCACCCAGGGCGCTGCCGCCGAGCAGGCCAAGGCCGCCGGTGCTGATCTGGTAGGCATGGATGAACTGGCCGCTGAGATCAAGAAGGGCATGATGGACTTTGATGTAGTCATCGCCTCTCCTGATGCCATGCGTGTGGTCGGCCAGCTGGGTCAGATCCTCGGCCCCCGCGGCTTGATGCCTAACCCCAAGGTTGGCACCGTGACCCGTGATGTGGCCACTGCCGTGAAGAACGCCAAGTCCGGTCAGGTGCGTTACCGCAATGACAGAACCGGTGTGATTCAGGCTTCCATCGGCAAGGTTGACTTCCCGGTGGCTAATCTGACCGACAACCTGAACGCTCTGCTGGGCGCCATCACCCGCGCCAAGCCGGCTGCTGCCAAGGGCACTTTCATTAAGAAAGTGTGCGTGTCCACCACCATGGGCGGCGGCATCACCGTTGACAAGTCTTCCCTGAAGGCTGACAGCGCTGCAGCTCAGGCTTAATAAGCCCTATAAAGGTGCCTGCGGATACTCGGGCACCTGCAAAAACAAGATTTTTTGGCCGGGAGCTTGCTCCCTCCAAAGACCGCAGGGGGAAGTATCCTTAATCATCCTGCGCAGGCGGAACAGCTCCTGAGGATTTTCCTTTGGACTGATTTCCGGTAGGTACCCTGAATGATCAGGGTGTAGGTCCGTCTCCCCTGAGGCGGATATTTCTGGAGTCACTGCAAAAATGGCATTGAATATCGAAGACAAAAAGGCGATTGTCGCCAGTGTCAGCGAAGCTGCCGGTAAAGCTGTGTCAGCCGTTGTCGCAGATACCCGCGGCATTGGCGTCGTGCAGATGACCAAACTCCGCAAGCAGTGCCGCGAGAACAATGTGTATCTGCACATTGTCCGCAACACTCTGCTGACCCGTGCCGTGGAAGGCACCGAGTTTGAGTGCATGAAGGAGGCTTTCAAGGGCCCGAGCATCCTTGCTCTGTCCATGGAGCATCCTGGCGCAGCTGCCCGTATCTTCAAAGATTTTGCCAAGACCAACGACAAGTTCGTCGTCAAGGGCCTGGCCTTTGAAGGCAAATACTACGACGGCGCCGACATTGACGTACTGGCAAGCCTGCCGACCTACGAGGAAGGTGTGGCTCAGCTGCTCGCTACCATGAAGGAAGCTGCAGCCGGTAAGCTGGCACGTACTCTGAAGGCTCTGGCCGACAAGCTGGAATCCGAAGGCACCGAAGCTGCCTGAGATTTTGTTTCAGTCTGAAAACTTTTTGTGATTATTCAGTCAGGTTTATTCCTGAATTAAATTTAAAGGAAAATTTAAAATGGCTTTATCCAAGGATGAAATCATTGAAGCAGTTGCCAATATGAGCGTAATGGAAGTTGTCGAGCTCGTTAAGGCAATGGAAGAGAAGTTTGGTGTTTCTGCTGCCGCCGCCGTGGTTGCCGGCCCTGCCGCCGCTCCGGTTGAGGAAGAGAAGACCGAGTTTGACGTTGTGCTCAAGGAGTTCGGTGCCAACAAGATCGCCGTTATTAAGGCTGTTCGTACCGCTACCGGTCTGGGCCTGAAGGAAGCCAAGGACTTAGTTGAGTCCGCTCCTGCCAAGATCAAGGAAGCCATCTCTAAGGAAGACGCTGAGGCCCTGAAGAAGTCCCTGGAAGACGCCGGCGCCAAGGTTGAGCTCGCTTAATTCAACCACAAGCTGAAAAATCAGGCAGACCTCTTCCGCGTCTGCCTGCTGCAGTCACAGCAGACTGTAAAAAACTAAACCCGATCCAGCTTTAACCGGCGGATCGGGTTCGGTGCCTGAATAGCAAGATGCATCTGTATCTGTCCCGCTAAAACAATCAATTCTGAGGACCCATCAATCCATGGTCTATTCGTATACTGAGCAAAAACGTATCCGCAAGGATTTCGGCAAGAGAGTTAAGGTTCTGGAAACCCCGTATCTGCTTGCAGTTCAGCTGGATTCCTATAAGCAGTTCATCAGCAATGATCCCTTAAATGAAAACGGCCTGGTCGCTGCGTTCAAGTCGGTTTTCCCGATAAAGAGCTACTCAGGCAATGCTGAGCTCTGTTACAACAGCTTTCACTTAGGCGAGCCGAAGTTCAATGTGCAGGAATGCATGATCAGAGGCACCACCTATTCCGCTCCGCTCAAGGTCAAATTGAGTCTGGTGCGTTATGAAAAGGACGCCCCGAAGACTGTGAGGGAGCGCATCGATCAGGACGTCTACATGGGAGAGATCCCGCTGATGACCGACAACGGTACCTTCATTATCAATGGTACCGAGCGTGTGGTGGTATCTCAGCTGCACAGAAGCCCCGGCGTCTTCTTTGACAATGACAAAGGCAAGACCCATCCCGGCCGCATTCTGTTCTCCGCCCGCATCATTCCTTACCGCGGATCCTGGCTCGATTTTGAATTTGACCACAGGGATAATCTGTTTGTGCGTATTGACCGCCGCCGCAAGCTGCCGGCTTCCGTGCTACTGCGCGCTTTAGGCTATACCACTGCACAGATCCTCGATATTTTCTTTGATACCGTCGAGATTGACGTTAAATCCAACAAGATTTTAATGGAGCTGGTTCCCGAGCGTCTGCGCGGCGAAACCGCTTCCTTTGACATACAGCTCAACAAGAAAGTACTGGTGGAAAAGGGCAAGAAGATCACTGCCCGCCACATACGTGAATTAAAGAAGGCCGGCATCACCGCCCTGGAAGTGCCGCCTGAGTTCCTGCTGGACAAGATAGCCGCCCGCGACTACTACAACAAAGAAGGCGAGCTGGTGCTGGCCGCCAATACCGTGCTCACCGAGAGCGCCCTGATGGCTATTCGTGACAACAGCATCAAGAAGTTTGAAATTCTCTATACCAGCCAGGTAGATGAGGGTTCCTTCATTGCCGATACCCTGCGCAATGATGCCACCCGCGATCTCTCCTCTCCTGAAGCTGACCGCCTGGCCGCCCTGTTTGAAATCTACAAGATGATGCGTCCGGGTGAGCCGCCCACCGCCGAGGCTGCCGAGGCTCTGTTCCACAACCTGTTCTTTGTGGAAGAGCGCTATGACCTCTCCTCCGTGGGCCGCATGAAGTTTGACACCCGTTTTGTGGAGGACAAGTTCTTCAGACTTGGTCTCTCCCGTGCCTTTGCCGATCCGGCAGTGGAAATCAACACTCCCGAAAGCGGCATAGTAGTGCATGACGGTCTGGTCTATGCCTCCTTCCCGCAGGTAATCGATTTGATCAAGGCCCACCTCGATGAAGGTGAGGTCAACTGCATGCCCAGCACCAATCCGCAGCGCTGCGCCGACAAGGTTCTGGACTTCCTCGACAATACCCTGGCCAAGGTCAAGGATGACCCCATGGTCTCTCCTGCCGAGCGCTTTGTGCAGAAGGTCAAATTTACCAACGGTGACGACAGCTTTGTCTTTGAGCGCTGCGTAGTGCTGCCCGTCAGCGCCCTGCAGCTGGAGATGGACACCCCTGAACTGGCCGGCGTCAAGGTCAGCGATACCCGCGGCCGTCCGCTGTCCATCATCCTGCCCAATCACGATCTGCATGAGGGCATCCTGTCCCACAGCGACATCATCAAGGTGATGCGCTACCTGATCAGGATCAGAAACGGCAAGGAAAATATTGACGATATCGATCATCTGGGCAACCGTCGTATCCGCTCTGTGGGTGAAATGGCCGAAAATCAGTTCCGTATAGGCCTGGTGCGCGTGGAGCGTGCCGTCAAGGAGCGCCTCTCCCTGGGGGATCTGGACAACACCACCCCGCAGGAGCTGATCAATGCCAAGCCCATATCCGCCGCCATCAAGGAATTCTTCGGCAGTTCTCAGCTGTCGCAGTTCATGGATCAGAACAACCCGCTTTCCGAGGTGACCCACAAGCGCCGTATCTCCGCTCTGGGCCCCGGCGGTCTGACCCGCGAGCGCGCCGGCTTTGAAGTGCGTGACGTACATCCTACTCATTACGGCCGTCTGTGCCCTATTGAGACCCCTGAAGGTCCGAACATCGGCCTGATCAACTCTCTGGCCGTGTACGCCCGCTGCAATGACTACGGCTTCCTGGAAACTCCTTACCGTCAGGTAAGCGACCGCCAGGTTTCCGACGACTTTGAGTATCTGTCCGCCATAGATGAAGGGCAGTTTGTGATCGCCCAGGCCAACACCGATCTGGACGAAAACGGCCGCATCATAGACGAGTACGTACAGTGCCGCTACCGCGGTGAGAGCGTGGTGCGCCGCGCCTCCGACGTGCAGTACATGGACGTGTCCCCGCAGCAGGTTATTTCCGTGGCTGCCGCCCTCATTCCCTTCCTGGAGCATGATGACGCCAACCGTGCCCTGATGGGTGCCAACATGCAGCGTCAGGCCGTGCCTACCGTGCGTTCGGAGAAGCCTTTCGTCGGTACCGGCATGGAGCGCGCCGTGGCCGTGGACTCCGGTGTGACCATTATTGCCCGCCGCGGCGGTGTGATTGAGCACGTGGACGGTGCCCGCATAGTGGTCAGAGTCAATGAGGATGAAATCGCCCCGGGCGGACATGATGCCGGCATTGATATCTACAATCTGATCAAGTACACCCGTTCCAATCAGAACACCTGCATCAATCAGCGTCCCTGCGTGTCGCTGGGTGAAAAGGTACTGGCCGGTGACGTGCTGGCCGACGGTTCCTCCACCGATTTGGGCGAGCTGGCTTTAGGTCAGAACCTGCGCATCGCCTTCATGCCGTGGAACGGTTACAACTACGAGGACTCCATTCTGGTGTCCGAGCGCGTGGCCGCCAAGGACCGCCTCACCACCATACATATTCAGGAGCTGTCCTGTGTGGCCCGCGACACCAAGCTCGGACCTGAGGAAATCACCGCCGATATTCCCAATGTGGGTGAGGCAGCCCTCTCCAAGCTCGACGAGTCCGGCATAGTCTATGTAGGCGCCGAGGTTGTGGGCGGCGATATCCTGGTAGGCAAGGTCACTCCCAAAGGAGAGACTCAGCTGACCCCTGAGGAGAAGCTGCTGCGCGCCATTTTCGGTGAGAAGGCCTCAGAGGTTAAGGACTCCTCACTGCGCGTGCCCAACGGCGTGTCCGGTACGGTGGTGGATGTGCAGATCTTCACCCGCGAGGGCGTGGACAAGGATGCCCGTGCCCTGGAAATCGAGGAAATGCATCTGAACAAGGCCAGAAAGGATCTGGATGAAGAGTACACCTTCCTGGTCAACGGCATCATGGCTCAGGTCAGAAGCCTGCTGCTGCGCTCCGGCTGCACTCCGCAGGATCTGGAAGGCCGTGACAATGCTTCCCTGCTGGCCATGCGTCTGGACGACGATGCCGCCCAGCGGCAGCTGGAGGCCTTTGCCGCCCGTATAGAAGACAGCCGTCGGGAATATGCCGACAAGTTTGAAACCGCCCGCCGCAAGATCACCGAAGGTGATGATTTAACTCCCGGCGTGCTCAAGATCGTCAAGGTTTATCTGGCCGTCAAGCGCCGCATACAGCCTGGCGACAAGATGGCCGGCCGTCACGGCAACAAGGGTGTGATTTCCCGCATCAATCCTATAGAGGACATGCCTTTTGACGAGCAGGGACATCCGGTGGACATAGTATTGAATCCGCTGGGCGTGCCGTCCCGTATGAACATCGGTCAGGTGCTGGAAGTACATCTGGGTCTGGCTGCCAAGGGCGTGGGCGATCTGATCAACAAGATGCTGGTAGAGCAGAAGGCCGTCAGCGAACTGCGCCGCCTGCTGCAGCAGGTCTACGATCTGGGCGGTACCTCCCAGAAGGTGGATATCTCCGCCATGTCCGATGAGGAAGTCATGGTGCTGGCCAACAACCTGCGCGACGGTCTGCCGGTGGCTACTCCGGTATTTGACGGCGCCGACGAGCAGTCCATTAAGGAAATGCTGCGCCTGGCCGGTCTGCCTGAATCCGGACAGATGACCCTGTACGATGGACGTACCGGTCTGCCTTTTGAGCGCAAGGTCACTGTGGGCTATATGTACATGCTCAAGCTCAACCACCTGGTTGATGACAAGATGCATGCCCGCTCCACCGGCTCCTACAGCCTGGTGACTCAGCAGCCTCTGGGCGGTAAGGCCCAATTCGGCGGCCAGCGCTTTGGTGAAATGGAAGTGTGGGCCCTGGAGGCCTACGGCGCCGCCTACACCCTGCGCGAGATGCTCACCGTGAAGTCCGATGACGTCAACGGCAGAACCAAGATGTACAAGAATATCGTGGACGGTGTGTACCGCATGGATGCCGGTATTCCTGAGTCCTTTAACGTATTGCTCCGTGAGATTAGATCTCTCGGCATTAACATTGACCTGGTCCGCAAGGACTAAGAACAGCAAAGACGGCTGCAGCAGCACAAAACTGCAGCCTGATGTCACTCTACAGGAGATACTGTTGTGATGCAAAACGGTCATAATGATGACAATGCCCTGTTCGGGGGTCTGCAGCAGGCTGCTGCCGGTCCTGACAAGGATGACGGCCTGCTGGATCTGGGCCTGAGCAATAATCTGGTGAAGATGACCAGCCGCTCAAATGCCTTCAAGCAGCGCCTTGAAGACTTTGATGCCATAAAGATCGGTCTGGCTTCCCCGGAGATGATCAGAGCCTGGTCCTACGGCGAGGTCAAAAAGCCTGAAACCATCAATTACCGTACTTTCAAGCCTGAGCGCGACGGTCTGTTCTGCGCCAAAATTTTCGGCCCGGTCAAGGATTACGAGTGTCTGTGCGGCAAATACAAGCGCCTCAAGCACCGCGGCACCATCTGCGACAAGTGCGGTGTGGAAGTCACTCAGGCCAAGGTGCGCCGCGAGCGCATGGGCCATATAGAGCTGGCTTCTCCGGTAGCCCACATCTGGTTCTTAAAGTCACTGCCTTCCCGCATCGGTCTGGTGCTGGACATGAAGCTGCGCGATATTGAAAGCGTGCTTTATTTTGAAAGCTATGTGGTGACCGATCCCGGCATGACCGAGCTCTCCGAGCGTCAGCTGCTGAGTGAAGAGCAGTACATGGACGCCCTGGAAGCCTACGGTGATGACTTCACCGCCAAGATGGGTGCCGAGGCCATTTTGGAGATCCTGCAGAACATGGATCTGCAGGGCGAGGCCGACATGCTGCGCGAGGCTCTGGAGACCACTACTTCCGAGAGCAACCGCAAGAAGTATTCCAAGCGCCTGAAGCTGATCGAGGCCTTCATCACCTCCGGCAACAAGCCTGAGTGGATGATCCTGACCGTGCTGCCGGTGCTGCCTCCGGATCTGCGTCCGCTGGTTCCGCTCGACGGCGGCCGTTTTGCCACTTCCGATCTTAACGATCTCTACCGCCGCGTCATCAACCGCAACAACCGCTTAAAGCGTCTGCTGGATCTGGCCGCCCCGGAGATCATAGTGCGCAATGAAAAGCGCATGCTGCAGGAATCCGTGGATGCCCTGATGGACAACGGCCGCCGCGGCCGCGCCATTACCGGCTCCAACAAGCGTCCGCTGAAATCCCTGGCCGACATGATCAAGGGCAAGCAGGGCCGCTTCCGTCAGAACCTGCTGGGCAAGCGCGTGGACTACTCCGGCCGTTCAGTAATTACCTGCGGACCTTTCCTGCGTCTGCATCAGTGCGGTCTGCCCAAGAAGATGGCCCTGGAGCTGTTCAAGCCCTTCATTTACGGCCGTCTGGAACTGCGCGGCCTGGCCACCACCATCAAGGCTGCCAAGAAGATGGTGGAGCGCGAGGATGCCGTGGTGTGGGATGTGCTCGATGAAGTCATCCGCGAACATCCGGTCATGCTCAACCGCGCCCCGACCCTGCACCGTCTGGGCATTCAGGCCTTTGAGCCTATATTGATTGAAGGCAAGGCCATACGTCTGCATCCGCTGGTCTGCCCGGCCTTCAATGCCGACTTCGACGGCGATCAGATGGCCGTGCACATTCCGCTGACTCTGGAAGCTCAACTGGAAGCCCGCGCCCTGATGATGTCCACCAACAACATCCTCTCTCCGGCCTCAGGTGATCCTATTATCGTGCCGGCCCAGGACGTGGTGCTGGGTCTCTACTACATGACCCGCATGCGCGTGGGTGCCCGCGGTGAAGGCATGATCATCTCCTCTGCCAAGGAAGCCGAGCGCATCTACAAGTCAGGCCTGGCCGAAATGCAGGCCCGTGTCTGCTGCCGCATCAACTTCTTTGAGAAGGATCCTGATACCGGCATGGTGACTGAGAAGAATGAGCTGCGCCTGACCACCATAGGCCGTGCCATACTCTCGCTGATCCTGCCCAAGGGCCTGTCCTACGATCTGATCGATCCGCCGGCAGAAGGCGTCACCCAGGAAAACATCAGGGAAATCCTTTCCCACAAGGACTGGTTCACCCACGTTTCCAACGTGCCGCTGGGCAAGAAGAAGATTGCCGCCCTGCTCAACAGCTGCTACCGTCTGCTTGGTCTGAAGGACACCGTGATGTTCGCCGACCACATCATGTACACCGGTTTCCGCAATGCAGCCATCTCCGGCTCTTCCGTCTGCGTGGACGACATGCTCATTCCGCGCGAGAAGCAGTCCATTATTACTGCAGCCCAGAATGAAGTCAGATCCATTCAGACTCAGTATGAAAACGGTCAGATTACCCCGGGCGAACGCTACAACAAGGTCATCGACGTGTGGTCCAATGCCAATGACAAGGTGATGAAGGCCATGATGGCCAACCTGTCAGTCGAAACCGCGGTCAACATCCTGGGCGAGGAAGAGAAGCAGGCTTCCTTCAACAGCATTTACATGATGGCCGACTCCGGTGCCCGTGGCTCACCGGCCCAGATCAGACAGCTGGCCGGTATGCGCGGCCTGATGGCTACCCCGGACGGCTCCATTATTGAGACCCCGATTATCGCCAACTTCCGTGAAGGTCTGAACGTACAGCAGTACTTCATTTCCACTCACGGTGCCCGTAAGGGTCTGGCCGATACCGCCCTGAAGACCGCCAACTCCGGTTACTTGACCCGCCGTCTGGTAGACGTGGCCCAGGATCTGGTGATTACCGAGTTCGACTGCGGCACTGACGACGGTCTGGACATCACTCCTCATGTCAACGGCGGTGATGTGATCGAAACCCTGCGCGACCGCGTGCTGGGCAGAACCCTGGCTGTGGATGTACTGCGTCCCGGTACTCAGGGCGAGGTGCTGCTGCCGGCCGGTACCCTGCTGGATGAGAAGTGCTGCACCATACTCGAGGATGCCAAGGTAGACCGCGTGCGCGTGCGTTCACCCATTACCTGCAAGACCAAGTACGGCGTCTGCTCCAAGTGCTACGGCCGTGATCTGGCCCGCGGTCACCTGGTCAATGCCGGTGAGGCTGTGGGTGTGATTGCCGCCCAGTCCATTGGTGAGCCTGGTACTCAGCTGACCATGCGTACTTTCCACATCGGCGGTGCAGCTTCCCGTGCCGTGGCCGAAAGCGGTGCCACCGTGCGCAACAGCGGTACCATACGCATTATGAATGCCAAGACCGTAACCAATACCGAGGGCCGGGAGATAGTCACTTCCCGTCAGTCCGAGATTTTGGTGCTCGATGAGTTTGGTGCCTCCAAGGAAAGCCACAAGATCCCTTACGGTGCCGTACTCGAGGTACACGACGGTGATGTGGTCAAGAACGGTACCACCGTGGCCCGCTGGGATCCGCATACCCACCCGATCATTTCCGAGGTGCACGGCCGCATCAAGTACATAGACATCATTGAGGCTGTGACTGTGGACCGCAAGGAGGACGAGGCCCTGGGCATTTCCTCCATAGAGGTGCGTGAAATTGCCGCCCGTCCGCCGCAGGGCAAGGAAAAGCGCCCGGCTGTGAAGATCGTGGATGAAAAAGGCAATGACGTGCTCATCCCCGGCACCACCGTGGCCGCCCAGTACATGCTGCAGGCCAAGGCCATCGTACAGCTGCAGGACGGCGCTGAGATCAATATTGGTGACACCATTGCCCGTATTCCGCAGAAGGCCGGCGGTACCAAGGACATCACCGGCGGTCTGCCGCGTGTGGCTGACCTCTTTGAGGCCCGCGCTCCCAAGGAGCCGGCCATCCTCGCTGAGATCTCCGGTACCATTTCCTTTGGTAAGGAAACCAAGAGCAAGCGCCGCCTGATCATCACTCCTGATGAGGGAGCTGTGGATGAGAGCGGTCGTCCTCTGGAAACCCACGAGGAGATGATTTCCCTGTCCCGCAACCTCAATGTATTTGAGGGTGAAAAGGTGCAGCAGGGTGAAATGATCGCCGAAGGTCCTGAATCCCCGCACGACATTCTGCGTCTGCGCGGTGTGAATGCTGTGGCCAACTACATAGTTAATGAAGTGCAGGACGTGTATCGTCTGCAGGGCGTGAAGATCAATGACAAGCACATTGAAGTGATCGTCCGTCAGATGCTGCGCAAGTGCGAGATCCTCGATGCCGGTGACAGCACCGAGTTCCTGACCGGTGAGCAGACTGAAGTCTCCCACGTGCGTGAGGTCAACGAGCGTTTGGCTGCCCAGGGCAAGAAGCTGGTCCGCTACCGTCATATACTGATGGGTCTGACCAAGGCTTCATTGTCCACCGAGAGCTTCATCTCCGCTGCCTCCTTCCAGGAGACCACCCGCGTGCTGACCGAAGCTGCTGTGGCCGGCAAGGTTGATGAGCTGCGCGGTTTGAAGGAGAACGTGATCGTCGGTCGTCTGATCCCGGCCGGTACCGGCTTTAAGTATCATCAGCAACGCCGCGCTGACATCGAGCGCTCCAAGCTCAGACTGGAGGCCGATGCCCAGCAGGTGTCCACTGAAGATCTGGCCAAGAAGCTCAGTGAGGCTTTGGGTGCCGTGGATGTAGGCTCTGCCGACATAGATTTTGGTGAATAAGCTACTCTGAAGGCAACTCAATCACTCATTACAAGCCCGGCTGTGCCGGGCTTTGTCGTCTGTGCGCAAAGCAGCCTTTTGCATTACAATGCAGAAGAACCAAAGAACAATTTGTATCTGTAGAGGAATTAACCATGTCAACTGAAGTTCTGTCCACCCCCAATGCTCCTGCCGCCATCGGTCCTTATGTGCAGGGCAGAATTGCCGGTGGTTTCTTATTTGCCTCCGGTCAGATCCCCCTGGATCCGCAGAGCGGAGCCATGGTGGGCACCAATATTACCGAGCAGGCTGAGCAGGTCATGAAGAATGTCTGCGCTCTGGTCACCGCCGCCGGCGCTTCTATGGATCAGGTAGTCAAGAGCACCTGCTTCCTGCACGATATAGCCGATTTTGCCGCCTTCAATGAAGTCTATGCCAAATACATGGGCTCTCCGGCTCCGGCCCGCTCCTGCGTCGGCGGCATAGATCTGCCCAAGGGCGCTTTGTGTGAAGTGGAAGTGGTAGTCTTCCTCGGCTGATGCACTGCCTGATAGTCATGCGCCGGGACGGCAGCGCGGCCGCGGCTTCCTGCTGTGCCCTGGGCACCGCCCTGCAGCAGGCCGGCTGTACTCTTGATGCCCTGTTTCTGCTCGGTCCGGCGGTAAAGCTGGCGCGGCAGTCCGATCCTGCCGCCGCCGCTCTGGGGGCTTTGTTCCCCTCTCCTGTCCTCTGCTGCGGCCGTGCCCTGCAGGAGCATCAGCTTCCGGCAACAGAGTTGCCGCCTCAATTTGCCGCTGCCGGATATTTTGAACTGCTGCAGCGCATACAATCTGCCGATCGCGTAATCGAGCTGTAACTCCTGCCTGTGAGGGAACATAGTGCTGACTGTGATCTTAAGTGCCGTGCCGCCGGATGAGCTTTTTTCCTCCGGTCTGGCTTTGTGCCTTGATGCCGCCGACGGCCCGGAGCCGCTGTGTGTGCTGCTGGCCGAGCCGCTGGCCTCGGCACTGCTGCAGCCGGAGGGCGCCGCGATCCTCAAAGCCAGGCAGCAGCTGGGGCAGCTGGAACTGTTCGGCGTGCGTACCTGCAGCCTGTCAGAGGAACTGCCGGCGCTGCTGCCTTTTGTGCAGCAGCTCACTCCTGCCGCCGGGCAGGAACTGCTGCAGGCAAGCCGGGTGATGCTGACGTTTTGACTTTTGGGGCTCTTCTTGCACATGTCAGGAGTGCCCGCCTGCCGGAGGATCTGTAGTGCTGCATTTAGTATTTTCCGCCGAAGCCCTGCCGCGCTGTCTGCAGATAGCCGGGGCGCAGGATCATATCTTTATGGATTTTGCGGGCGCAGAGCTGCAGCCGGCTGGTGCTGCGTCCGCAGATCAGGGCCCGCAGCTGCACGTGCTGGATCAAAGCGGCAGAGAGCTGTTTGCCCAGCTGCTGAGCGCTCAGCACAGCGTATCCTGGTACTAAATAAAAAGCCGCGCTTCCGGCAGCACGGCTTTACAGGATGTAAGGCAGGTACTATGGTTGTCTGCCGCTTAATCCCTGATTATTTCCTTTTCCTTCTTCTGCAGCAGCTCAATCAGGCTGTAGCTGTCGCTGCACTGTCTTAATTTGCCCCTGAACGCCGGATCGTTGAGGATGATGCCCATGCGGCCGATCATCTTGAGATGACTTTCTCCATCATCCGGGGAAACCAGCAGGAAAATCAAATCGCAGCTGCGGCCGTCCGGCGCGGCAAAGTCCAGGGCACGGCTGGTGCGGGCCACGGCCATCAGGCAGCGGCTGACGCCACTGGATTTGGCATGCGGCAGGGCAATGCCGTCGGCAATACCTGTAGGTCCCTGAGCCTCGCGGGCGAATACGGCCTGGCGCAGAGCCTCCCAGTCGGTGACGGCAGGATGATCCTTTAAAGTGGCAAGCAGTTTGTTTATCACTTCCTCTTTGGTAGAAGAGTTGTCCTGCATGAGGATCTGCCTCTCATCCATGGAGTAACGCACCACAAATTTGGCTTCACGTGCGCGTATGGCTTCCTCACGGGAGCGCTCCAGGGCGCTGAGCATGTTTTTGTAGAAGTCGCCGTTGAGCTTGTAGTATCTGATGTACAGCCCGACCATGATCATGATCAGCAGGGTGGAGGCCACAAACATCACCAGGCGCAGACCCAGGAGGGTGCTGTCGCTCTGCTCTACATTGGGAATGTAGCCTACGGCGGCCAGGGTCATGGAGGACATGAAGCCGGCCAGGGCATTGCCGAATTTCACGGTCATGGTCTGCATGGAGAACACTATGCTCTCCGAGCGGGTGCCCAGCTTGTATTCACCATAGTCCACGGTATCGGCCAGCATCACGGTGGTGGACACCAGAGACAGGGCCACGCCGAAGGAGGCTATGCAGTAGAAACCGCCGGCGGCCAGCATGCTGCTGTCGGCTTTGGAGCCAAAGAAGAACATGCCCAGATAGCCTGCCGCCATCAGCAGGGCAGAGCCTATGTAGACAAAGCGTCTGGAAGTCTTCTGTACCAGGCCGGGGAAGATGATGAAGGACAGGAACTGCGTGACGGCACCGGCAGTCATGAAGTAGGGATAGTAATCCTCATGCTGAATGGCATAGCGGAAGTAGTAGATGATGGTGCCGTTGACCAGGTTCTGGGCTATCTGCTGAATGATGGTCAGCACTATGATCACCACCAGCTGATCGTTGCGGCCCATCAGTTTGAACATATCGGAGATGGTGATCTTTTTGCGCATCGGGGTCTGCACATGCTCGCGCACATTGGAGACGCAGATGATTTCGCAGACCATGAAGAACACCACGATCAGTATGGTGAAGCGGAAGAAGCCGTCGGCCTGGGTGCCGCCCAGTCCCGGTCCGAAGAAGGTGATGATGGGCAGACCCAGAATCAGGGTCAGCTGACCGCCGATCATGGCGCCGGTCCGGGGAATTACCGACATCAGATCACGCACTTTGGAGTCTGAGCTGAAGGCGGGGATCATGGACCAGAAGGGAATGTCCATCACTGTATAGGACATGCCCCAGAGTATATAGAAGATGGCGCAGTAGGCCATTACGCCGGTGGGGCTCATCAATTCGGTGGGATCGAAGAACAGCAGCAGTACCACTATGGAATTGAGCACGGTACCAATCAGGATCCAGGGACGGAATTTGCCCCAGCGGCTCTTGGTATTGTCCACAATCCAGCCCATGATGGGGTCATTGAAGGCATCCCAGATGCGGGCAATCAGGAATATCACGCCTACAAAGGCCGGGGAAAGTTTGACTACGTCGGTGAAGTACACCATTAAATAGCCGGCCATGATCCAGTAGGCCATGTCCTTGCCTACGGCGCCTATACCAAAGGAGGCTTTCTCCTTCAGCGAAATTTCAGGGTCCTTCTCAGAATTTTGTTGATGACCCTTTTTGCAGCTCAATCTGACTTTTG
>CAYRIZ010000041.1:0-18959 GCA_964424565.1 uncultured Enterobacterales bacterium | reverse complement strand
ATCCCACAGGCAGCACCAATTAAGCTTTTAATCATACAACATCTCCTTTTGAGGAATGTGGAGATATTGTATATCTATTTTCAATAGAGTGTAAACAGCTTTTAGTTCATGAGCTTGATGTTGCCTGGTCTGATTTGTGCAAAATTCTGAAAAGAAGCCTGCAGTTTTCCCTGCGGCCACGGTGGAGATCGGCAGTGCATACGCTCAGCTCTGCCGGCGACGGGATCGGCTGTTTTCAGTCCGCCCCCGATCTGATGCCGGATCGTTGAGCTCAGGCAGGGCTCCGCCGGCCACTTCCCACAAATACAAAGAAGCTATACTCCCCCAGGGACTGCAGCGGCGACGATATTTGGCAAAAAGCTGAGGTGTGATGCGGCGGTGCCGGTAGAGCATACGCATGCCGCGCTGAATGCCCAAATCTTTAAAGCTCAGCACATCCGGCCGCTGCAGACAGAAGATCAGCAGCATTTGTGCCGTCCACTCTCCTACGCCGGGCAGGGCAGTAATACGCTCCACAAAAGGCTCATCCTCCAGGGCAGAGAGAGCCTTAAGATCCAAACTGCCCTGCTGTACCTGCCGGGCAAAATTCACTATACAGGCAGCCTTGCGCCAGCTCATGCCGCAGGCCTGTATGCCCTGCTCTCCCAGAGCACAGATCCCTTCAGGCGTGACGGTCTGCCCGGGCAGGGCAGTGCGCAGGCGCTGCCATACCGTGGCCAGAGCCCGGCCTGAAATCTGCTGTCCGGTGATCTGCTGCACCGTGCATGTAAAGAGATCGGGCTCGATTTCACGCCTGAGGGGACCAATGGCGGCTATGGCCGCCCCCAGTACAGGATCGCGGCTCTGCAGATAAGCCACGCCCTCCGCACTGCAGTCAAAAAACATCATGATTCTCCTTTTGGCCTCCATCTTATCATGCAGGTCCAGACTGATTTCCCTGCCGAAAGATCGTCCCTGCCGTAGTACTGCCCTGGCGGCATGGCATCAGATCAGGAGGAGATTTATGAGGGGGTGAGTGGATGAGGGTGATGGAGGAGCAGTGACCAAAAAGCCGGTCCTGCAGGACCGGCAGTCAGGAAACAGGACTATATCCTGTTACTCCTCGAGATAGGTATAACCGTAGAGATCGGTCTTGAACTCATCGATCAGGCGGCGCTGCATGACCTCATCGAGATCGCTGTCACGCACCTGATGGCTGTACTCGCTCAGCAGCTTGGAAGGGTCAAGCTGCACATACTGCAGCATGTCGGCTATGGTATTGCCCTCATCGGAGAGCTTGACCACCGTGCGGCCGTTCTCGTACACGTAAACATCCACTGTTTCGGCATCGCCGAACAGATTGTGCATATTGCCCATGGTCTCCTGATAGGCACCCACCATGAAGAAACCTATATAAGGCGGATTGTCCGGCTCATACTCGGGGAAGTACATGGTGGAGGAAACTTCATCGTCCTCTATATAGTGATCTATGGCACCGTCGGAGTCGCAGGTGATATCCAGCAGCACCGCCCGGCGGCTCATAGGCCGGTTCAGGTTTTCAATAGGCAGTACAGGGAAGAGCTGATCTATACCCCAGGCATCAGGCAGCGACTGGAACAGCGAGAAGTTGATGTACATCTTGTCGGCCAGACGCTCCTGCAGCTCGGAGAGCAGGCGGTACTGAGAGTTCTTCTGCGGATCGAGATATTTGGTCATCTCGCGGCAGATATTGAGGTAGAGATTTTCCGCCTGGGCACGCTCGGGCAGAGAGCAGAAGCCCTGATTGAAGCTTAAATGAATATCGTGCAGATCCAGCTGACTGTCATGCAGCCATTCGCGGGCGGAGCGGTGCCTGGTGCCATGCTGCATTTCAGTCCAGGTGGTCCACAGGCTCTTCAGCGGCGGCGGCGCATTGTCATCAGGCTGATGCGGCTCCTTGAAGTCATTGTGCTCCACACCTATGACATTGGAGATCAGCACGGCATGATAGGCAGTAATGGCCCGGCCGGACTCAGTGATCACTGTAGGCTCGGGCAGGTTGTGAATACGGCAGGCCTCGCTGATGGCAAAGATGATGTTGTTGGCGTATTCGTTGAGACCATAGTTGACCGAGCAGTCGGACTGCGAGCGGGTACCCTCATAGTCCACGCCCAGACCGCCGCCTACGTCAAAGCAGGAAATATGCACGCCCAGACGCCACAATTCGGCATAAAAACGGGTGCTCTCGCGGACGCCGTTTACTATGTCGCGTATATTGGACATCTGCGAGCCCAGATGGAAATGCAGCAACTGCAGGGAATCGAGCTTGTCGGCGGCGCGCAGGATGTCCACCAGCTCCAGCACCTGAGCGGCGGCCAGACCAAACTTGGACTTCTCACCGCCTGAGGACTGCCACTTGCCTGAGCCCTGGGAGGCCAGACGGGCGCGCACGCCCAGACGCGGCTTGACCTGCAGCCGCTCGGCTTCCTCCAGCACCAGCGCAATTTCAGAAAGCTTTTCTATGACCAGATAGACCTTGTGGCCCAGTTTTTCGCCGGACAGAGCCAGACGAATGTACTCCCTGTCCTTATAGCCATTGCAGACGATCACGGTCTTGGTGCGGGCGGCATGAGCCAGCACGGCCATCAATTCGGCCTTGGAGCCGGCTTCCAGGCCCAGCGGCTCCCCGGACTGGGTCAGCGTCTCAATCACGCGGCGCTGCTGATTGACCTTGATGGGGAAAACCAGGAAATAATCACCCTTGTAATTGTAGGCCGTACGGGCATTGGCAAAGGCGCGGTTAATGGAGCGCACCCTGTGCGGCAAAATCTGCGGGAAACAGAATAAAGCCGGCAGACGCTGCCCCTGCGCCTCCCTTCTGGCTACCAAATCAGCCAGATCTATAACCGCATCCGGCACATCCGGATCAGGACACACGGTAATGTGGCCCTTGTCGTTGATGTCAAAGTAGTTACAGCCCCACCAATCAATATTGTAAGCTTTCACGGGCGAGATCCTCTGTTCTCCAAAAAAGCGGCCCTGTCAGTACAGAGCTTTGGCGGTGAAAGAAAAGCACAGTCTGCCTGCCGTAACACCAAGCTCGGCCGCAGACTGCGCAGCGAAAAAATAAAAGTGGTAAGCGGTCAAAAATCAGTTAATTATTGTTTTTGTTTTGCGGCGCGGTGCCTCAGCTGCGATCCTGCAGCCTGGCGCTTAAGGCGGCAATTTCCGCCCTGACCATAGCAGGATCGGTACCGCCCTTGACGGCACGTTTTCTGATTAAGGTCTGCAGATCCAAAGCCTCATAGACGTCGCCGCCTATGGAAGGATGGAACTGCTCAAATTCATCCACCGTCAGCTCCTCCAGAGCCTTGCCGTGCTCTATGGCATAGAGCACCACGCGGCCTACCACTCCGTGGGCCTCACGGAAGGGCACCCCGCGGCTGACCAGATAATCGGCCAGCTCAGTGGCATTGGAATAACCGCCCTGAGCCGCTTCCAGAGCTGTGCGGCGGTTGAGGCGCATGCCCTCGATCACCAAAGCGGCCATGCTCAGGCAGTCATGCCAGGTATCCACGGCATCAAACAGGCGCTCCTTGTCTTCCTGCAGATCCTTGTCATAGGCCATGGGCAGGGCCTTCATGGTGGTAAGCATGCCGGTCAGGGCACCGACCACCCGGCCGCACTTGCCGCGGATCAGTTCCAGGGCATCGGGATTTTTCTTCTGCGGCATCAGCGAGGAGCCGGAGGTAACCTTGTCGGACAGCTCCAGGAAGCGGGCTTCACCGCTGTTGTAGATGATCAGATCTTCTGCCAGGCGGGAGAGATGCACCATGGAAATGGAGGCGCAGGACAGCAGCTCCATTACATGATCGCGATCGGATACTGCATCCAGGCTGTTGTGTGTGGCCTCGACAAAACCCAGCTGCCGGGCCAGGGCATCGCGGTCGATCTTATAGGCCGTACCGGCCAGGGCAGCAGAGCCCAGCGGGCAGGTCTCATTGAGCAGGGCCGCGGCATTGCTCAGGCGCTGATAATCGCGCTCGAACATCCAGGCATAGGCCAGCAGAAAATGCCCGAAGGTCACCGGCTGTGCCCGCTGCAGATGAGTATAGCCCGGGAAGATGTCTTCACTGTGGGCGGACGCGCAGGTGCAGAGCTCGCGCTCCAGGGCAGTAATGGCCTGCAGCAGCTCCCGGCAGGCACCGCGGCACCAGAGCTTGAGGTCCAGAGCCACCTGATCATTGCGGCTGCGTCCGGTGTGCAGCTTTTTGCCCAGGTCGCCCACCTTTTCGATCAGACGGCGCTCTACATAGGAGTGAATATCTTCATCACCGGCCGCGGCTATGGCGGCAGGATCAGCGGCAGCTTCAGCCTTAAGCTCAGTCAGGGCCTGTTTGAGCGCCGTACACTCGTCGGCAGTCAGCACCCCGGCGCTGCATACGGCATCCGCCCAGGCGATGGAGCCCTCGATGTCCTCAAGAGCCATACGGTAATCAAACTTTAAGGAATCATTGAAATCTTTAAATCTCTGATCCGGACCTTCTGTAAATCTTCCGCCCCAAAGAGCCATGGTAAATCTCCGATTTTATGCAAATTCTGCGGTAATTTTGGTGTGAAAAAGCAGCCTGGAGCCGCAAATCAAAGCGCAGACAATTATAACCCAAAGCCTCAGTCAGCCCGGGATTTTCAGGCTGCCGGACCGGTAAAAAGCAAGGAGGCCCGCAGGCCTCCTTGCTTTGAGACAGCCTCATCCTGAAGACCGGCTGTTTGACCCGGCGCCCGCAGGCGCCAGGTACTTATTTGGCGTTCTTCTGTGCGTTCAGGGCACGGATGCGGTACGGCAGAGAGTACAGGCGGATGAAGCCTTCACCATCATGCTGATCGTACACATCATCGGCACCAAAGGTCACAAAGTCAAAGTTGAACAGGCTGTTGGGCGAGGACTTCTGAATGATGTCTATATTGCCCTTGTACAGTCTGACCACCACGCGGCCGTTGACATCCTTGGCCAGCTCATCGGCGGAGGCCTGCAGGATCTCGCGCAGACGGGTAAACCAGCGGCCGTCGTAGACCAGCTGGGCAAATTCCACGGCCAGATGCTCACGGAAGATGCGGGTGGTCTTGTCTATTACCAGATCCTCTACAGCGCGCAGAGCCTTGTAGATAATGGTGCCGCCCGGGGTCTCATAGCAGCCGCGGGACTTCATGCCTACCAGACGGTTCTCGGTAATATCGATGCGGCCTACGCCGTGCTTGGCACCGATCTCGTTTAACCAGGTGATCACGGCAAACGGGGTCATGGCCTCGCCATTGATGGCGGTGACGGCGCCGTTTTCCACGGTCAGCTCAAAGGTCTCAGGCTCATCCGGGGCCTTCAGCGGATCGGTGGTCCATACCCACACATTCTCGGAAGCGGGATTCCAGGTATCCTCCAGCTCGCCGCCTTCAGTGGAGATGTGCAGCACATTGGCGTCACGGCTGTAGATCTTCTTTAAGGTAGCCTTGCAGGGAATATTGCGCTCGTTTAAGTAGGCCAGCAGCTCCTCACGGGACTGCATGTCCCACTCACGCCAGGGAGCAATCACATCAAGCTGCGGGGCCAGAGCGGCTACAGCGCTTTCAAAGCGGACCTGATCGTTGCCCTTGCCGGTAGCACCGTGGGCTACGGCATCGGCACCCTCAGCCAGGGCGCACTCCACCATGGCCTTGGCGATCACCGGACGGGCAATGGCGGTACCCAGCAGATACTGCCCTTCATAAATGGCTCCGGTCTTGAAGGTCTCAAACACATAATCGCGGACGAATTCCTCGCGCAGATCCACGATCACGCACTTGCTGGCGCCGGACTGCACGGCCTTCTGCTCTATGCCCTCGAGATCGTCGCGCTCCTGGCCTACATCAGCCACAAAGCAGATCACCTCACAGCCGTAGTTTTCCTTCAGCCAGGGTACGATGGTTGAGGTATCCAGACCGCCGGAATAAGCCAGCACTACCTTCTTATACTGTTTTTTCTCATGCTTTAACATTATCTGTCCTCAGCTTATTGTTTAATCAGCATGGCAAGCAAAGCCATATGAATATGCAGACGGTTTTCCGCCTCATCAAACACTACAGACAGAGGTCCGTCCATGACCTCATCGGTAATTTCATAGCCGCGGTGGGCCGGCAGGCAGTGCAGCACGCATTTGGCGCCGGACTGAGCCACTAAGGTTTCATTGATCTGATAAGGCATAAAGGTCTTCTTGACGCTCTCCAGCGGAGTATTGTCGCCCATGGAGACCCAGGTATCAGTATAAAGCGCATCAAAGCCCTGAATGCGTGACGGATCGGAAAGAACTTCCAGCCGGCAGCCGTGCTGTTTGGCCACTTCCGAGGCCTGCTCGAAGATTTGAATATCCGGACCGTGGCCCTTGGGGCAGAAGCAGGTCACATTCACGCCCAGAGAGGCACCGGCCACCAGCAGGGAATTGGCCACATTGTTGCCGTCACCCACATAAGCCAGGTTGACGCCGGAGAGAGTGCCCAGATGCTCCCTGATGGTCATGTAGTCGGCCATGGCCTGAGCAGGATGATACAGATCGGACAGAGCATTGATCACCGGGACGGAACCGGTGGCAGCCAGCTCTTCCAGGGTATGCTGGGAAAACACACGTCCGACCAGGCAGTCCGTCCAGCGGGACAGATTGCGGGCATAGTCACCGATACTCTCGCGCTTGCCCAGATCGCCGCTTTGTAAATCCAAATAAACCCCGTGTGCACCCAGACGGAACAGGGCAATCTCAAAAGTAGTTCTGGTGCGCAGGGAAGGCTTCTCAAACATGATGGCTGCAGCTCTGCCCTTTAAGGTATCGGCAAAGGCTGCAGGATCTTTCTTCATGGCAGCAGCTGTTTCCAGCACTGCCAGATAATCATCCTGCGAGAACTCAAAACCGGTCAGCAAATGACGCATGTCTATCTCCTAAAATCTGAGCCGATCAGTGCCCACGCACTGATCGCAATTGAAGGCTTATCTTAACAAAGATGCTAAATTGAGGCGCAGGGGCGGCGCATTTTCCCGGCCTTTTCCATAAAATTTTTTAAATTGCACCTATTTTGTGCAAAGCCAGCGTAAGCCCGGCCATGACCCTGGCTTCATGCAGCGGAGAATCAGGGTCAAAAAGCAGCTCCCGCGCCTCCTGCGGGGTGACCTTGATAATCTCTATGGGCTCGGGTTCATCCCCCTCCATCTTGCAGGCAAACAGGTCCTCGGCCATAAACATATACATGGTCAGCTCCAGCATCCCCGGGGCCACCGTCACCCCGGATCGCAGCAGAGTAAGGGAGCGGGCTCCGAAGCCTATTTCCTCCTCCAGCTCGCGCAGGGCGGCCTCAGGCGGCTGTTCTCCGGCATCCACCTTGCCTTTGACAAAACCCAGCGAGTAAGAGTGCTTGCCGCAGGCATATTCCGAGGACATATAAAAATGCGTGCCGTCAAAAGGCAGCACCATTACCGCCCCGTTGCCGCCTACTATGCGCTCATACACCGCCTCAGTGCCGTTGCTGAACTTCAGTCCCACTTCCTCGACGGTAAAGATGCGGGAAGCCCTAAAACGCCTGACTGCCTTAATCTCAGGCAGAGGATGATTCAAAGCAGATAAATCCATAGTTTTGTCTCTTTCCAAGCTTACGCAGTCTATTGTACTTTACACCGCTGCCGCCGGCGGAAAATTTAGCCGCCAGGCCGCCGGGGGGCTGTATTTTTTTGGTAGAGTAAACTGAAAATCCGGGAGCTGACGCCTCAGAAAGCAGGCGTGCGGCTGCAGATTCAGCACGAAGTACGAAGTCAAAAAAGGAGTAGTTATGATCGCAGGCGGACAACTGGTCACTATTGCGCACGGAGATTATCAGGCCAAATTTGTGACTGTGGGCGGCGGCATGTGCGCCGTAACCTATCGCGGCAAATATATTTCCATTCCCCACGATCCCGATGAGGTCCCCCTGGCCCATCTGGGCAAAATCCTGCTGCCCTGGCCCAACAGGCTGAAGAATTCCACCTATGAATTTGCGGGGGAGACCTATAGCCTGCCTTCCACCGAAAAGGCCACCGGCAATGCCAATCACGGCCTGACCGCCTGGAAGGAGTGGCATATAGAAGAACTGGATCCCTCCCGGGTCCGCCTGGCCACCTTTGTCACCGCCGTGGCCGGCTATCCCTTCACCCTCAGGGCCGAGGTGGTCTACTCCCTGAGCGATGAAGGTCTGGACTGCACCATCAGCGCCTGCAATGTGGGCCGCAGAACCGCTCCCTTCGGGGCCGGACAGCATCCCTATATCAGCTGCAACCTGACCCCGCTGGATGAGTGCACCCTGACCTTCCCCTGCACGCAGTACTTTGCCGTGGACGAGAAGCTGTGTCCCACCTCACTGCAGCCGGCGGCGGCAGCAGGTCTTGATTTCACCTGCGAGCGCTCGCTCAAGGATGTGAAGATAGATCATGCCTTTGCCAATCCGGCTCCGGCAGCCGTGGTGCTGCGCGGCGGCGGCCTGGAAGTGAAGATGGAAACGGCAGCTCCCTATCTGCAGCTCTTTACTGCCGAAAAACTGCAGCGCCTGGGTCTGGCTGTAGAGCCCATGACCTGTCCGGCCAATGCCTTCAATACCAGGGAAGGCCTGATTGAGCTGGCGCCGGGGCAGAGCTGCTCTCTGTCCTACCGCCTCAGCGCCCGCCTGCTGTAATCCCCGGAAAAAAGGGCTTTTTCCGGTAAAGAATAACCCCCGCGGCTGCGGCCGGGCCGGTCTTAATTTGCTATGATTAGGGCCGGCATTTTTTTTGGTATGGAGTCCACATGGCAGATAAGGAAGACGGTGCCGTCCGCCTGGACAAATGGCTCTGGGCTGCGCGCTTTTACAAAACCCGCGCCCTGGCCAGACAGATGATTGAAGGCGGCAAGGTTGACTACAACGGCAGCCGGGCCAAGCCCTCCCGCACCGTGGAAACGGGAGCGCTGATCCGCCTGCTGCAGGGCAATACCCGCCTGGAGGTACAGGTACTGGGCCTCTCCACGGTGCGCGGTCCGGCCCGGGAGGCCAGGCTGCTGTATCAGGAAACCGAAGCCAGCCTGCAGCGCCGGGCTGAGGAGGAGCGTATCCGCCGCCTGGAAAAGGAGCTGTTTGCCGCCTCCCGTCCTGATGTCCGCCCCAATAAGAAAGAACGCCGGGCCTTAATCAAGTTAAAACAGGACAACAGTTTCTAAACAATAGAGAAGAGCCAAGATCGAGGATCACATAATATGGAAGCTTGCGACAATCAGGATCTGCTGATGGCCGATCTGCTGGCCAAAGACAGCAGTGACAGTGTAGTGCGCTTTTTATTTGAGCAGCATGCCGTGCGCGGCGAAATCTGCCTGCTGAAAAAATCGGTGCAGGATCTGCTGCTGCGCCACCACTATCCGCGGCCGCTGCGCCGGCTGATGCTGGAACTGGCTGCCTCAGCCGTACTGATTGCCGCCACCCTCAAATCAGATGCCCAGATCATGGTGCAGCTGCAGGGCGGTGAGGGCGAACATGCCGTACGCCGGGCTTTGATCAATATCAATGAGGATTTGAGCTTTTACGGCTCGGCCCTCTATGACGCCGAGCAGTGCAGCGGCGAGGATCTTTCCTTTGCCGATCTCACCGGCAGCGGAGCCTGCCTTATCATTTCCGTCTTCCCCCGGGAAGGCAATCGCTGGCAGGGCATAGTGCCCATCACCGGCAGCGGCATGGCCGAAGCCCTGGAGGGCTATTTTGGCAGCTCGGAGCAGCTGCCCAGCCGCTTCTTTATCCTGACCGATCCCGATACCTGCACCGCCGGCGGCCTGATGCTGCAGATCATCCCCGAGGCCGAGGGCAATATGGACAGCCTGCAGCATCTGTCCGTGCTCGGCTCCACCATGGAGCTGTCTGAATTAACCGGCATTTCCCTGTTTGAAGCCCTGCGCCGCCTGTACGGCCGCGAGGGGGTCAAAGCCGTAAGGGAGCAGCAGATCCGCTTTAAATGCGTCTGCTCCAAAGAGCGCTGCGCCCACGCCCTGCAGAGTCTGCGCCGCAGCGAGCTGCAGGACCTCTGCAGCAGTGAAGCCGGCACCTCCATGACCTGTCAGCACTGCGGGCAGGTTTATACCTTCTCGCCGGCCGAACTGCGGGAGATGCTGCTGCAGGTCAGCCAGTAAACAGCACCTGGATCCGGCAGGTAAAAGCCGGGATGCTATCTTGTATAATAGGTGCAGTTTTTTGAGGATGATATCTCATGGGTGAAATTTACTTAGGCGTCAATATCGATCATGTGGCCACCGTGCGCAACGCCCGCGGCGGCACTTATCCTGATCCGGTGACTGCCGCCGCCCTGGCCGAACTGGCCGGTGCCGACAGCATCACTACCCATCTGCGTGAAGACAGAAGGCACATCACTGATCGTGATGTACGCCTTATTCGCCAGACCGTACAGACCAAATTAAATCTGGAGATGGCCGTCAACGACGACATTCTGGCCATAGCCTGTGCCCTGCAGCCGCAGGCTGCCTGCTTTGTGCCTGAGCGGCGCGAGGAAATCACCACCGAGGGCGGACTTAATGTAGCCGGCGACAGCGTACGCATAGGCAAAGCCATAGAGAAACTGGCCGCCCTGGGCACCTGCTGCTCCATGTTCATCGATCCGGTAAAGGAACAGGTGGACGCTTCCAAAGCCGTGGGAGCTCCCACCATAGAATTTCATACCGGAGCCTATGCCAATGCCCAGGGCAGAGAGCAGGAAGAAGAGCTCAAGCGCCTGCAGGACATGGCCGCCTATGCCCATGACATAGGGCTGCATGTCAATTCCGGACACGGGCTCAACTATCAGAACGTGGCACCCATTGCCGCCATCCCTGCCATGGAAGAATTAAATATAGGCCACAGCATTATTGCTCGGGCCATTTTTACCGGCCTTGAGGAAGCTGTGCGCGAGATGAAGCGCATCATGCGTGAGGCCCGGCACAATGCGTAACTAAGAGGTTCACATGCAACAGCGCAATTTACTGGAAAATTTTGGCGATACCTTTGAAGACAGAGTAGAGGCTGCCCTCTCTGCCATGCGCAGAGGTCAGGGTGTGCTGGTAGTTGACAATGCAGATCGCGAAAATGAAGGCGATCTGATTTTCGCCGCCGAAACCATGACGGTAGAGCAGATGGCCTTTACCATCCGCGAGGGCTCAGGCATAGTCTGCCTGTGCATAGAGGAAGAAAAGGCTGCCGCCTTAAATCTGCCGCTTATGGTCAAGGAAAACTCCTCCACCTACGGTACCGCCTTCACCATCTCCATTGATGCTGCCCACGGTGTGACCACCGGCGTGTCTGCCTCAGACCGCATCAAGGCCATTCAGGCAGTGGTCAATGATGATGCCAAACCCGAAGATCTGGTCCACCCCGGTCACACCTTCCCGCTGATTGCCAAAAAAGGCGGCGTGCTGACCCGTGACGGCCATACCGAGGCTTCAGTGGATCTGGCCCGCATGGCCGGCTTCAAGCCCATGGGTGTGCTGTGTGAGCTTACCGCTCCCAACGGCGAAATGGCCCGCCTGCCGCGGGTATGTGCCTTTGCCGAGCTGCACGACATGACCGTGCTCTCCATTGAGGACATCATAGCCTACCGCAAGGCCCATCAGATTTAAGGCTGATTTTGACCAATACTGCATCCCGGCCGGTTGAGCCGGGATTTTTCTCCTGCCAGTCTTCCTGCCAAAAATTCTCCCTTTTTGTCGCGAAATTTGCTGTTTACCGCTGATTTTGCCGCAGATTTCTGCCTATAATGCCTTGCGAGGGCAGTGCAGGGGCAAAAGACAATTAACCGTGGCAGCGGTTTTTTCAGCACAATATTCACCTCTTTTATCAGGAGCAGATCGGGTCTCAAGCAGTACCTGCGTTCTGCCGCGCCTGATCCGGCATTTCCCTCAGGGCCCTGCCTGGCCTGCTGCAAACATTGTTAAGGAGGAGGCCCGCCGCGGCCCGGCGGTGCCGGGAAATTATGGATGAGTTGAAACTAAGCTTTACCAGAAGCGGCAGCCCGCAGGGCCGCCCCCTGTGCCTGATTCACGGCTGGGGCCTTGATTCCAGCTTTCTCACTCCTATTGCCGACATGTTTCCGGAGCGGGATGTAAGGCTGATCGATCTGCCCGGCTACGGCCGCAGCCGCAACCTGAAGGATGAGATTAAGGATTTTGGCGGGACGGTGCAGGCGCTGTACAACACCATACCCCCCGGGGCTGATGTAATGGCCGTTTCGCTGGGCGCCATCTATGCCATCAAGGCACTGACGGCTTTTCCCCAAAGCCGGGCCGCTTCCCTGGTTACCATCTGCTCCACTGCCCGCTTCCCCCAGGATCCCAACTGGCCGGGGCTGAGCGCAGCTCTGTTCTACAAATGCAGCACCCTGCTCACCCCGCGCCGCTGTGCCCGGGTGCTTCATCTGTTTATAAAAATGCAGACCACCCACCGGCAGGAGCATGACGAAAAGTTTCTGCATCACCACCTGGCCGCCTGTACCCCGCCAGATTATGAAACTCTGCAGCGCGGCATCTGCCTGGCCGGTTTTGCCGATGCCCGCGCCGATCTGGAGCATCTGCAAATCCCCTGCCTGCAGCTGTTCGGCGCCCGGGACCGCCTGGTGCCGGCCTCGCCTTATGTGCTGGGCCCGGATAAACTGCGCCGGTTCTATATCTTTGCCAATTCAGCCCACAATCCCTATCTCACCGAGCCGCAGCTGTTTGAACAGGTGGTACGCGAATTTTTCGACCGGGTACACAGCTCAGACGGCTGAGCTGCATTACTTCATCAGGGATTTTAAGTAGGCCTGCTCCACGGCCTTGGGATCGAGATCGGAGGCGGCGGCTACATCGGCCTCTATATCATCTTCATCAGGCTCGATCTCCCGCGTCACCATCTTCTGCTCAGTAAACCAGTCAGGCTTTTTGTAGGCTATTTTGTTGACATACCACAGACGCATGCCCTTGGGGGTTCTGACCTGGGCATCATCGCCCTCGGCTTTGCCCAGCAGGGCCCGAGCCATGGGGCTGTCCACGGAAATATAGTTGTCCCGCCCGAAAATTTCATCGCCGCCCACTATACGCAGCTGCATGATGCTGCCGTCATCATCAGCCTCTATTTCCACATAAGCCCCGAAGAAAACCCGGCCGGCCTGCTGCGGATTGTATTCCACCACCTGCAGATTGTTGAGGCAGCGGCGCAGATAGCGCACCCGCCGGTCGATCTGGGCCAGCAGGCGCTTGTTGTACTGATAATCGGCATTTTCCGAGCGATCGCCCAGGCTGGCAGCCCAGGAGACCTTTTGGGTGACCTCCGGGCGCTTCTGCAGCCACAAATAGTCCAGTTCGGCATGCAGGGCATCATAACCCTCACGGGTAATATAAGGCTTGCCCATATTTTCCTCCGTATAGACAAAGACCCGGCTCGCGCCGGGTCTTGTCTAAGCTTGTTTAAAGCAGCCACCTGGGCTGCAGCTTAAATTAGAGCTGAGGGCCAGCCTTTACCAGGTCGCCGCCCAGGCTCTCGAACTTCTTGAAGTTCTTCTGGAAGCGCTCGGCCAGATCCTTGGCCTTCTCTTCCCACTGAGCAGGATCGCTGTAGGTGTTGCGCGGATCCAGGATGTTGGTGTCCACACCCGGCAGAGCTACAGGGACCTTGAAGTTGAAGAACGGAATGACAGCGGTCTCGGCCTGATCGATGGAGCCGTCCAGGATGGCGTCGATGATGCCGCGGGTATCCTTAATGGAGATACGCTTGCCGGTGCCGTTCCAGCCGGTGTTGACCAGGTAGGCCTTGGCGCCGGAGGCATTCATTCTCTTGACCAGCACTTCTGCATACTTGGTCGGCGGCAGGGTTAAGAAGGCTGCACCGAAGCAGGAGGAGAAGGTCGGGGTAGGCTCGGTAATACCACGCTCGGTGCCGGCCAGCTTGGCGGTGAAGCCGGACAGGAAGTAGTACTGAGTCTGCTGATCGTCGAGGATGGAGACCGGAGGCAGTACGCCGAAGGCATCAGCGGACAGGAAGATCACGCGCTTGGCGGCAGGGCCCTTGGAAACCGGGCGGACGATCTTCTCAATGTGGTAAATAGGATAGGACACACGGGTGTTCTCGGTGACGGACTTGTCAGCGAAGTCGATGTTGCCTTCACCGTCCACAGTCACGTTCTCGAGCAGAGCGTCGCGCTTGATGGCAGCCCAGATGTCAGGCTCGTTTTCCTGAGACAGGTTGATCACCTTGGCGTAGCAGCCGCCCTCAAAGTTGAACACGCCCTCATCGTCCCAGCCGTGCTCGTCGTCACCGATTAACAGGCGCTTGGGGTCGGTGGACAGGGTGGTCTTGCCGGTGCCGGACAGGCCGAAGAAAATGGCAGTGTTGTCATTGTTCATGTCGGTGTTGGCAGAGCAGTGCATGGAGGCAATGCCCTTCAGCGGCAGGTAGTAGTTCATCATGGAGAACATGCCCTTCTTCATCTCACCGCCGTACCAGGTGTTCAGGATGACCTGCATACGCTCGGTTAAGTTGAAGACCACGGCGGTCTCGGAGTTCAGACCCAGCTCCTTGTAGTTCTCAACCTTGGCCTTGGAGGCATTGATCACTACGAAGTCAGGGGTGAAGTTCTCGAGCTCTTCAGCGGTCGGACGGATGAACATGTTGGTGACGAAATGAGCCTGCCAGGCCACTTCCACCACGAAGCGGACCTTCAGACGGGTGGCTTCATTGGTGCCGCAGAAAGCGTCAACCACATATAACTTCTTGTTGCTGATTTCCTTGACGGCCAGCTCTTTCAGAACCTTCCAGGCCTCAGGGGTAACCGGCTTGTTGTCATTCTTGAATGCATCGGAGGTCCACCAGACGGTATCCTTGGTGGTGTCATCCATTACAATGAACTTATCCTTAGGAGAACGGCCGGTATAAACGCCGGTCATGACGTTCACGGCACCCATCTTGGTGACTACGCCCTTGTCGAAGCCTTCCAGCTCGGCTGCGGTCTCAGCGGCAAACAGCTCTTCATAGGAAGGGTTGTGAACGATTTCGACAGCACCAGTGATGCCTAAAGAAGCAAGCTCTTGTTCTAAGCTCATTTTTTTCTCCACGCTTGTGCCGGGATATCCCGGGGGTTTATGTTTTTTAACTTCCTGACATTCTACAGGAAAAAGCCGGCATCGTTAAGCCTGCCCATAAATTAATTTATGGCCGGGCAGCCCCCTTTTTTGTGAGCAGGTTCACTATGATTTTGCAGCTTTTTATCCCTGCCGCCGCCATCTGAAATTCCCGCCGCCGCCCCTCTGCCGGCCCTGGCCCTGCTGCGGCGGTGATAAGGCGGCAAAGTCCTGATATAATCCTGCACGAAAAGTGCAAATAATTGATTTGCAGATTTGCGCAACAGATCAAAATTTACGATCACCTGATATTTGAGAACATTCATGAGCAAGATCACCGTGACCGAGCCTGCACAGGCTTACTTTAAGAAAATCATAGACAAGCAGAAGATGGACGGTCTTGCCATCCGCCTTACCGCCACCAATCCCGGCACTCCAGGTGTAACCTGCGGGATCCTGTACTGCCCCAAAGACTACATCACTCCCGATGATGAGCACTTCAAATTCAACGGCTTTGAGATAGTGATAGACAAGTCAGTCAGCGAGTTTCTCGATGAGTCCTACATAGACATGGGCAAGGACGACAGCGGCGATAACATACTGACCTTCCATGCCCCCAATTTGAACAAAAACGTGCTGCCTGAAGGCGCTTCCCTGTTCGATCAGATCAAGCGCTTTATAGATGTGGTGGTCAGCCCTGAGCTGGCCGGACACGGCGGCGCCGTGGAACTGGTGGAAGTAACTGAGGACAATATAGTCAGGGTACGCTTCAAGGGCGGCTGCATGGGCTGCTCCATGGTCGGAGCCACTCTGCACGACGGCATACAGGCCCAGTTAAATCAGGCCTTCCCCGGCATGATTAAGGGCGTGGAGGACGTCACGACCCACGAAGTCACGGACGAGACCTTTGCCTGACACAGCGCAGGCTCTAACCAGGCGTCATAAAACTGCCCATCCCCCAGCCTCAGGGCGGGGGATTTTCTTTTCCTCCCCTGTTTTCCTCCTCTGCCTTCTTTAATCCGCCGCGGCCGGCGGCATGATTTCCTCCTGCAGGAATTGATCGAGGCTGCACAAAGCCGCCCCCAGCGCCGGAGTACTGTCGCCGTTGTTGCCGGTGTAAATGCGATCCTCCCCCAGCTCAAAGGGCAGATTTTCATTGATCAGGCGGGCCAGTTCCGCGGTGTCATCGCTTGTCATATAAGGCACCAGATAGCCGCACAATATCAGCTGGCCGTCCACTACGGTGAGAGTATTGCGCATCACCAGAGCCAGAGCTTTTAAATAATCCTGCCAGATCTCCCGGCAGGCAGCATCCCCAGCCCGCAGCCTGGTGAAAAATTCATCTGCCGCCAGTCCCGCCCGCCTGAGCAGAGCATCGGCCGAGCAATAGCCCTCCACACAGCCGCGGCAGCCGCAGTAGCAGCGCGGCCCCTGGGGATCCAGGCAGAAATGCTCCATGGTACCGGCCCAGCCGCCGCAGCCCTTGATCACCTGATGATTGATGATCAAAGCCCCGCCGAAATTGCGGTTGAGCAGAAAGAGCGCGGCATCAGTCAGCTCACTGCGCTGCCATAGTTCATAGAAGGCCGCGGCATAGGCATCGTGGCAGAGCTTGAGCTTCAGTCCCAGCGCCTGCTCCAGCCGCTCGGCCTTAAAGCCCTGATTGGCCAGCAGCGGCCCGAAAGTCACCTTTCTGCCGGCCACATCCACCAGTCCCTGCATGGCCACATGCAGCGGCAACAGGCGGCTGCGCTCAATTGCATTTTTCTGCAGAAAGTCTGCAAAGCAAGCAGAGAGCTGCTGCAGATAGGCATCATCATTGCGGTAGGGCAGCTCCACCTGCTCGCGGCACAGCTCCCGGCCGAACAAATCACAGGCACAAAAGTGTACCGAGCCCTTTAAAATCCCCAGGCCCACAGCTGTGCGGTAAGCTGCATTGACCCCGAACAGCCTGGCCTTGCGGCCGCCTGTACTGTCGCAGAACCCCAGATGACTGAGCAGTCCGGCCTCCTGCAGCGCCCTTAAATTCTGATCCACAGTGGACAGGCTCATCTGCAGACCCTCCACCAGCTGCTGCTTGGTCATGCCACGGCTGCGGTAAAGCTCGGAGAGCACCAGCCGGCGGTTGATCCCCCGGACATTAAGCCCGGTCATTCCCTTTACTGTAGTTTTCATGAACTGCCGCCTCCCAGCAGCTTCCGCCCCCTGCTCTGCGGGGGAATGGTGCGGAGCCGGCCCCCGCGGCCTGCTCTGTTTTTCAATGTACGTCACATTTCTCCAACTAATTTAACTTTTTCGTAAGTGTCAGTCAAAAGTGTGAGGCGCGGCTCTTTTTTGCTGCCTTAAATCTTTATAATAAAACTTACACGTAAATGTTACGTAAAAGTCATCAGAATTAAAAAGTGGAGTGTTGATTATGAAGAATACCTGGCTGCACCTGGGACTTGGCTCCTTCCACCGCGCTCATCAGGAGTACTGCTTCGACCGCCTGATCAAGGAGGGCCACTGCCCGGACTGGCAGTTTGAAGCCGGCAATATACGCAATGATGCCGAGCGCACCGTACAGGGCCTGCTCCGGCAGAACCTCACCTATACCCTCGAGACCATTTCCCCTGAAGGACAGAGAGAATTTCGGCAGATCAAAGCCCTGTCACAGGTAATTCCCTTTGAGCCCGGCCTCAGGCCGCTGATTGCTGCCGGTGCCGCTCCGGCAGTGCGGGTGATCTCCTTTACCGTCACCGAGGCCGGCTATTATCTGGACAATGATCTCAAGCTGCAGACTGCCGATGCCTCCGTGGCCGCCGACCTTAAGGGCGGCATGGGCACCATTTACGGCGTCATTGCTGCCATGCTGGCTGAGCGCCGCGACAATCAGGCCGGCAAAGTCACCCTGCTGTGCTGTGACAATGTCCGGGAGAACGGCAGCAAATTCAAACTCGGCCTGACGCAGTTCCTCGCCGCCGCCGGCAGGGCTGATCTGATTGCCTACTTAAATGAAAACTGCACCTGCCCCAACACCATGGTGGACCGCATCACCCCGCGTCCCACAGCCGAGCTTTGCGCCGAGGTCAAAGAGCTGACCGGTTTTGCCGATGAAGTACCGGTGATGGCCGAGAGCTTCTTTCAGTGGGTGGTGGAAGACAATTTCGCCGCCGGCAGACCGGCCCTGGAGCAGGCCGGAGTGGAACTGGTGCAGGATGTGGCTCCCTTTGAAGATGCCAAGCTGCGCATCTTAAATGCCTCCCACAGCTGTCTGGCTCTGCTGGGTGTCCTCAAGGGTTACAACTACGTGTTTGAATGCGCCCGCGATGCTGAGCTTTATGACCTGACCTGGAACTATGTCACCTCCAGCGTCATCCCCTGCATAGCCGGCTGCGGCATAGATCTGGAGGCCTACCGCGATGAGGTGCTGCGCCGCTTCCGCAACGATCACATACGTGACACCCTGCAGCGCATCTGCCAGGACAGCTTCTCCAAGCTGATCTCCTTTGTAAAGCCCACCTTGCTGGACTGCTACCGCAAGGGGGTCGATCCCAAAGGTGTGGTGCTGATTGCAGCCGCTTATTTGAACTTCCTGGATCTGCTCAGAGCCGGCAGAGTGCCTTTTGAGTATCAGGACAGTGCTTTCGATCCCCAGTGGGCCGCCGGCGTAACCGGAGCGCAGGATCCTGTTGCCGCCTATGCCGCCACTCCCCTGCTGTTTGCAGATCTGGCAGAGAGCAGCTCCTTTACCGCCGATCTCCGGGAGCGCCTGGCCTTCATCAGGGAATATGCAGCCAGGCAGGGCTGATCCCACCTGAGCATAAAAACCTAAAAGCCGTGAAATATTTACCCAGACATTTTTTCCGAAAGCAGCGACAG
>CAYRIZ010000040.1:0-19166 GCA_964424565.1 uncultured Enterobacterales bacterium | reverse complement strand
AAACAGGACTTTTGCACCAGCTCTCATTACTGCCGCGCGAAATCCGCTAAGATAAAAAGTGTGTTTTGAGTTTGGGGAGAGGGATAAATGAGCTATGTGATCACTCTGCACCGCCAGTTTGGCAGCGGCGGGGCAAATATTGCCAAAGCAGTGGCAGACATACTGCAGATTGAATATCTGGACAAGCGCATCATTGAGCAGCTCTCGGAGAAGACCGGCCTGGAGCAGCGGGAAATTCAGAAGCACGACTGGCATGGTGAGAATTTCTGGCAGCGCAACAAGATGCTGTTCAATGCCGCCAGCTATGATCGCAATCAGGAAATTTTCGCCCAGCAGAAGGCAATTATCCGCGAACATGCTGCCGCACACTCCTGTGTGATCTTAGGCCGCAGTTCCGACGCCATTCTGGCTGACTTTGATAATGTGCTGAATGTCTTCATTTACGCTCCCACAGCCTTCAGATCAAAGCGGCTGTGCGAGCTGTATAAATTTACCAAAGAGGAAAGCCTGGAAGCCATCAAACGCATGGATGCCCAGCGCAGCGATTACCGCAGCTTCTTCGGCCACAATATAGACCGTTCACATCTGCGCCTGGACAGCTCGGTCTTTGGCGTTGAAAAGGCCGCCAGGGTCATAGCAGCGGCAGCAAAGGAACTGTTCGGAGCCTAATCTGGCTGGTAAATCAGCAGCCGGAAAAGCATAAAGCAGGATTTTCTGTGCTGCATTGTGAAAATCCCGCCTGCAGGGCGGGATGGAAAAAGGAGCTCAGGCTGACCTGTGCTCCTTAATTTTTTCTGTCTTATGTCTGCCTGCAGCTACAGCTGCAGCTTACTGCTTTTTGGCCGGAAAAATCAGACTGGCCAGAATGCCCAGTCCCAAAATCACGGCTATCACCGCCAGCGAGACGTAGATGTTGATGTCCAGGCCCACGCCGGTCAGGTGCAGGGAAGCCCCGGCGGCCAGCTTGAAGGCAATGAAGAACAGCAGCACAGTCACGGCCTTTTCCAGATGTACCAGATACTGCCGCATGGCATCGAGTACAAAGTACATGGAGCGCAGGCCGAGCACGGCAAAAATCATGGCCGAATACACTATGAGAGGCTCACGGCTGACGGCTATCACCACCGGCACGCTGTCAAAGGCAAACATCACATCTGTAGTTTCAATGATGGCCAGGCATAAAAACAGCGGCGTGGCAAACCAGGGACCGCGGCGCTTGAGCACCAGCCCCTGATTTTCCGGTTTCTTAAGTTCTTCATCCACCTGCCGGTGGGAGATGAAGAAGGCATGTCCGGCCAGACGCGGGAACACCGGGATGAAGAAGCGCACCGCCTTATAGGCAAAGTGATTGGAAAAATCAGCTTTTTCCTCAGCGTCTTCATCATCCTTCTGGCGCAGCATCATAAAGCCGGAGGCGGCCACCATCAGGGCAAAAATCACTTCCACCACCGGACCCAGGGCAAAGAGCGAGGTCCCGATGAGCACAAAGAGCAGACGAAATACCACAGCTCCCAGCACTCCCCAGTACAGAACCCGGTGGCAGTAGATCTCCGGAACCTTGAACCAGGCAAAGATGGCCATCATCACAAAGAGATTGTCCACCGACAGGGCCTGCTCGAACAGGTAACCGGCCAGAAACAGGGAAGCCACCTCTGAATTGAAATGCAGGTACAAAAAGCCGGCAAAGCCCATGGCCACCGCGATCCAAAAACAGGTCCAGCAGGCGGCGGCTCTGAGGGATATGGGTTTGTCCGCCCGGTGAGCCCAGATGTCCACACAAAAGGCTGCTATGGCCATGACCACAAATATGGCCATGGTCTCAGGCTCCAGTCCTATGTGAGTATTCACAGTACTCTGCACTTCATCTATAGTGCTGATCTCAAGCTCAGCGGAGCTACTCATTTACTGCTGCTCCTTGTGGGCCAGCAGAAAACGGGCTGTGGCATCGGCAAAGGGCGAGGCATCAAAGCAACTTACTGTGCCTTTGTGGCAGGTGGGGCCGTCCGGCAGGGCGAGCACCAGCAGGGTGTCCTTGTCGCAGTCACAGCACATGGAGCGCACATGCAGAAAGTTTCCGCTTTCCTCGCCCTTGGTCCACAGCTTCTGACGGTCACGGCTGTAGAAGGTGGCAAGCCCGGTATCCATGGTGATCTGCAGGGACTCCTGATTCATATAGCCCACCATCAGCACCTGACCGGTTTGTACATGCTGCACTACAGCCGGAATAAGGCCGTGGCCCTTGGCGAAATCGAGCTCGTCTATGGCTGTGAAGCCAAAGCAGAATTTACGTACGGATGGCAATTCCTTTACCTCTTAAAAATGACTTCAGCTCAGATATTACAATTAAATTCTTATGAAAAACTGAGGCAGCCAGTGCGCCGTCGGCATCAGCCTGGGCAAAGGCCTCATAGAAGTGCTCCATGGTGCCGGCGCCGCCTGAGGCAATCAGCGGTACATGGCAGATCTCCCGCACAGCCTGCAGCTGTTTGATGTCATAGCCGTGCTTCATGCCGTCATTGTTCATCATATTGAGCACTATTTCGCCGGCGCCCAGCTCCTGCACCCGAGCCACCCAGTCCAGGGTCTGCCAGGCGGTGGTCACCGTGCTCTTTTCACTGCCGGTAAACTGCTTTACCTGATAGATGCCCAGCTCGGCATTGTAGAAGGTATCAATGCCCACCACCACGCACTGCACGCCGAAGCGGTCGGCCAGGCGGGTGATCAGGGAGGGATCGGACAGGGCCGGGGAGTTGATGGAAATCTTATCGGCACCGTAGGCCAGAATTTCCTGGGCATCCTCCACGCTTTTGATGCCGCCGGCTACAGCAAAGGGGATGTTGATCACCGAGGCTATACGGGCGATCCAGGAGCGATCCACCCGGCGTCCTTCAGCCGAGGCGGTGATATCGTAGAACACCAGCTCATCTGCGCCTTCATCGGCATAGCGTTTGGCCAGGGCTACTATATCGCCCATGATTTCATGATTTTTAAACTGAACGCCTTTGACTACTACGCCGTCGCGTACATCAAGGCAGGGAATTATGCGTTTTGCCAGCATCTGCAGGCCTCCTCAACTGTAAAACGTCCCTCCAGCAGGGCCCGGCCGAGAATTACCGAGCCGGCGCCGGCGGCATAGGCGGCTTTGATGTCATCCAAGGATGAAATGCCGCCTGAGGCAATAATATCAAGCTCAGGGAAGCGCTGATGTACCTCGTGATAAAGCCTGGTATTGCTGCCCTGCATCATGCCGTCCCGGCTGATGTCGGTGATCAGCACATGCTTTAAGCTGTAAGGGAGGAAGATCTCAATTAAGCTGTACAGATCCTGATCGGAATTTTCCTGCCAGCCGTGCACGGCCGCCACAGGTACACCGTCAATCAGGTTCACGTCCAAAGCCAGGGTGATGTGCTCAGAGCCGTAGGTGCGCAGCATGCGGCAGCCGAAATCAGGGTTCAGCACAGCAGACGAGCCTATGACTACGCGCTGTACCCCCAAATCCAGCAGGGCTTTGACATCATCTTCAGTTCTGATGCCGCCGCCGGTTTGTATGGGAATGGGGCTGTACTGCACCAGCTGGGAGATGAGTTTGAGCTGCCGGCGTTGCGGATCCTTGGCGCCGTCCAGATCCACCAGATGCATCAGGGCGGCACCGCCGGCGGCGGCCTCACGAATGCGGGTTAAGGGGTCAAAGGCAAATTCAGTTTTCTGGCCGTAGTCGCCCTGCCTGAGGCGGACTACCTTGCCGTCAATCAAATCAATGGCCGGGATGATCATGCCAACAACGCAGTGCAGAACATAGTTTTCCGCAGCTGCGATCCTCCGTTACATAAAAATTGCAAATGAAAAGTAAAAATCAGCTGCTGCAGTAGCGGCAGCAGACGCTCTGCCGTACCTTAAACCCCGGTCCGGCTGCAGCGGAGAGCCCGGGGCAGGAGATCATCAGAGATCTATAAAGTTCTTCAGCAGGCGGGCGCCTTTTTCTCCTGATTTTTCCGGATGGAACTGCAGCCCGATGAAATTGTCCCTGGCTATGGCAGCGGAAAAAGGCATGCCGTACTCGCTGCGGCCTATGGTGTTGTCACACACAGGTACGCAGTAGGAGTGCACAAAGTAGAAATATGAGTTCTGCTCAATACCGGCAAAGATCGGATGATCATTGTGCTCCACTGTATTCCAGCCCATATGCGGCAGGCGCAGACCGCCGGTCTGCAGTTTCTGCACCCGGGCATTGATAATGCCCAGAGTTTCCACCTCGGAGTGCGGGTAGTTCAGCGGTACTTCAGCAGAAGAAAGGGCCTGTACCTGCATGCCCAGGCAGATGCCCAGCAGCGGACGGCTGGTGTTGACTATGAGCTCCCTGAGGCCGAATTTTTCAATGCCGTCCATCACGGCTTTGGCCGAGCCCACGCCGGGCAGAATATATTTGTCAGCCTGCAGCAGTTCCCGGGGATCATTGCTGACCTCAGGCTCCAGACCCAGTCTCTTTACTGCCTGGACCACGGAGTTTAAATTGCAGGCCTTGGTGTCGATGATAAAAAGACGCATAAGCTCTCCCATTGTTCTGCCAGGCGCCCACACCGGGCGCCTGCAGCTACAGACTGCCTTTGGAGGAGGGCAGTTCAGTGCCGTGAATTTCAATGGCCCGGCGCAGGGCGCGGCCAAAGGCCTTGAACAGGGCTTCAATCTGATGATGGCAGTTGCCCTCAGTTACCCTCATGTGCAGGGTCAGCCCCATGGCTGAGGCCAGTGACTGAAAGAAATGCTCAGTCATCTCGCTGGGGAAACCGCCTACCATATCCTGGGTGAATTTACCTTTAAAGTCCAGCACGCTGTACGGCCGGCCGGAGATGTCCAGGGCTGCCAGAGTGCGATCCTGCGGATCGGCATTGACTGCATCGGCAAACACTTCAGCATAAACCTCATCCATGGGCAGGGCAAAGCCGAAACGGCCTATGCCGCGCTTGTCCAGCAGGGCCTGCTTTAAGGCCTGGCCCAGCACCAGGGCGGTGTCTTCTATAGTGTGGTGGGCATCCACCTCCAGATCGCCGTGGACCTTGACCTGCATGGAGAAACCGCCGTGCACGGCTATTTGATCCAGCATGTGGTCAAAAAAGCCTATGCCGGTGTCAAAGGAGTTCTGGCCCTGATGATCCAAATCCACGGATATGGTGATTTGAGTTTCCTTGGTGGCTCGGCTGATGGTGCAGACTCTGTCCCTGCAGGTCAGCTTGTCTGCTATTTCAGTCCAGGTCAGCGGAGCGGGATCGCTGCACTCCACCGGTTCATGCATACTGTTTTCATCACGCAGCAGTATGGGGGTGATTCCCATATTGCGGCCTATTTCCACATCGGTCAGCCTGTCGCCTATGAAGTATGAATTGCTGCGATCCCAGCTGCCGTCCTTGAGATAAGACATAACCAGGCCCAGCTGCGGCTTGCGGCAGGAGCAGTGCTCCTCAGGCTTGTGCGGGCATATTAAGACCTGCTCAAAGACAATGCCCTGCGAGGCCAGCAGATCGAGAATGAATTCATGGCTGGGGGTAAAGGTATGCAGGGGAAAAGAGTCAGTACCCAGACCGTCCTGATTGGATACCATCACAAAACTGTAGCCGGCCTGCTTTAACTTCAGCAGGGCCGGAATGACATGGGGTACCAGGCGGATCTTGTCCAGGGCATCCACCTGATAATCAGCAGGCTCGCTGACCAGGGTGCCGTCACGATCGATAAAAAGATATTTTTTCATGGTCACAAAGGCGGAGGAGGAACCTCCACGAAATCAAAGGCGGTACAGCCCCCCGCGGCTGCCGCCTCCGGCTGGCGGGGCGGCAGAGCAGCAGGCGGGGCTGCAGGGGATTTTGGGATCATGCCTGCTGCAGGGCAGTTAAGGTACGCATGACCTCATCTAGTTCCTCCGGACTGCCTATGGTAATGCGCAGGCAGTCCTGCAGGCCGGGCTTGTCCGTAAAGGAGCGCAGGATAATGCCGCGTCTGGCCATTTCCTGAAAGATCTTCTCGCCGTCGCGGAAGCGCACCAGCAGGTAATTGGCTGCCGAGGGGAAGATCTCCTGTACGCAGTCCAGGGCCTGCAGATGGGCGGCCAGCTCCTCACGGCGCTTGACCACGGTTTCCACCCGCTCACGCATCATGGCTATGCCGCCGCGGGAGAGGGCCTGTCTTGCGATCTGAAACACAGGATCGGGCACAGGATAGGGATCTATGACCTTGAGCAGATAGGAGATGACCTGGGGATCGGCTATGGTGTAGCCGCAGCGGATACCAGCCAAGGCAAAGGCCTTGGAGAGGGTATGCAGCACCACAATATTGGGGTAATCCCGGATGAGAGGCACACAGCTGTGCTCAGGGCAGAACTCTATGTAGGCCTCATCCATGACGATCAGGGTTTCCGGCAGTTTGGTGCACAGCCGGATCAGCTCCCCGCGGTCAAACAGACCACCCAGGGGATTGCCCGGGCTGTCAATAAATACTGCCTTGACCTTGAAATCAGCTTCCTGCACGGCTTTGATCACCGCATCGGCCGTCAGGGAGAAATCGCTTTCCCTTACGGCGCAGGCCACACGGGCGCGGTTGGTCTGGGCGGCTATGGAGTACATGCCGTAGGTAGGCGGGGCGATCACTATGCCTTCCCCTTCTTCACAGAAGGTACGAATGATCAGTCCTATGGCCTCATCAGAGCCGCGGGAAACCAGAATGTTCTCCGGACGCTTGCCCACATAATCTGCCGCCAGAGCCAGCAGCTCAAAGGGCTGGCAGTCGGGATAGCGGTTTAAGGTAGTCGAATTGAAAAAGTAGGTTTCCGACTTGTAGTACTCGTTGGCATTTAAAAAAGTGTGGCCGTGCCCGCCTATGCGGCGGGCTGACTGATAGGGCGTCAGGGCGCGCACGTGCGCGCAGGCTGCTTTCTCAAAATCCATGATCTTCTCCTTTATGCCTCTTCCAGTGCCTGCAGTCTGACGGTGACTGCATTGCGGTGGGCCTGCAGCTGCTCGGCCTCGGCCAGATCCTGCACCACGGCGCCTATGCCGCGCAGACCTTCCGGGGAAGCCTGCTGTATGGTATAGCGGCGGCGGTAATCATCCGTTCCCAGAGCTGAGCAGGTTTTGGCATAGCCGTAGGTGGGCAGGGTGTGATTGGTACCGGAGGCATAATCTCCCAGAGATTCAGGGGTAAAGGCGCCCAGGAAGATGGAGCCGGCATTGCGCAGCAGCGGCAGCATGCCTTCAGGATCCTGCGTCTGCACGATCAAATGCTCAGGGGCATAGAGGTTGGAGATTTCCGCACACTGCTCCAGGCTCTGGCAGAGCACAGCTGTGCTGTGCTGCAGTGACTTCTCGGCAATCTCCCGGCGCGGCAGGGTCTTAAGCTCTGCCTCTGCAGCCTGCAGGGCCTGTTCAATCAGTTCCATGCTGTCGGAGAGCAGCAGCACCTGGGAATCCGGGCCGTGCTCGGCCTGGGAGAGCAGATCGGCGGCTACAAAGCGCGGATTGGCCCCAGAGTCGGCTATGACCAGTACCTCAGAGGGACCGGCCGGCATGTCTATGGCGGCACCGCCGGCATCATCGCTGACCAGACGCTTGGCCATGGTGACAAATTGATTGCCGGGGCCGAAAATCTTGAGGACCTTGGGCACGCTCTGAGTGCCGTAAGCCATGGCGGCCACAGCCTGGGCGCCGCCCAGATTGAAGATGCGCTGTACGCCGGCCTTGACGGCGGCATAGATAATGGCCGGATTAATGGGCGGCGGCGAGCACATGATGACCTCGGGGCAGCCGGCAATTTCAGCCGGTACGGCCAGCATCAGGGCGGTGGAAACCAGCGGGGCGGAGCCGCCGGGCACATACAGACCTACTCGCTCGATCGGGTGGGCGGCAGTGCGGCACACTATGCCCGGGAATGTTTCCAGGCACACGGAGGTGGGCTGCTGGGCGGCATGAAAGGCCCTGATGTTGAGATAAGCCTGATCTATGGCCTGCTTGAGCTGAGATGGCACCGCGGCACAGGCCTGCTCAATTTCTTCAGCAGTCAGTTCAATATGCTCGCCGGTGAAGTGATCCAGAGTACGGGAGTAATGCTGCAGGGCGGCATCACCCTCGGCCTTGATGCGGGCAATAATCTCCTGCACGATGCCTTTGACCCGGGCACCGTCATTCTGCGCCGGACGGGTCAGCACATCCTGCTGCTCCTGCGCTGACAGATCCTGCCAAACTTTAAGCTGCATTAATTTGTCTCCTCAATCAATCGAGCATCTTTTCAATAGGCACTACCAGAATGGAGCTGGCTCCCAGAGCCTTGAGCTGCTCCATGGTTTCCCAGAACAGTTTTTCACGTGATACCACGTGCAGGGCTACGCGATCCTTTTCTCCCTCCAGTTCAATAATGGAAGGATTTTCCGCACCAGGCAGTATGGCCTTGATTTCAGCCAGCTTGTCGCGCGGCGCATTCATCATGATGTATTTGCTCTCGCGGGCAGCCATGACTCCCTTAAGGCGGGGCAGCAGCAGATCCAGCATCTGCTGTTTTTCCGGGAAGAGTTCCTCATCGCGGCAGATCAGCACTGCCTTGGAGGTGAATATAGTTTCCACCTCACGCAGGCCGTTGGCATGCAGAGTGGCACCGGTGCAGACCAGATCGCATATGGCATCGGCCAGTCCGGCACGCGGGGCTACCTCCACGCTGCCGGTGAGCAGCACAGGCTTGAAATTGATGCCTTCCTCGGTCAGCTTGCGCTTGAGCAGGAAGGGATAGGTGGTGGCAATTTTGCAGCCTTCCAGATCTTTAAGACCGTGCCACTCCTTTTCATTGGGAATGGCCACAGCCAGACGGCAGTCTCCGAAATTAAGCTGCATCAGGGTGCGGAAACCGGTAGGCAGGCCGTCCACGGCACGCTGCATGGTGGTCTCCTCCAGCACGTTTTCCCCCACTATGCCCAGATCCACCACATGATCCATGACCAGACCGGGAATATCGTCATCACGTACCCTGAGAATATCAATCGGCAGATTTTCAGCATGAGCCAGCAGATGATCGCGGCTTTCAGTCAGTTTGATGCCGCAGTTTTTGAACAGAACCTCTGTGTCGTCAGTCAGTCTGCCGGATTTCTGAATAGCAATGCGCAGTCTTTTCTTGCTGCCTTCTTTTTCCATACTCATGCTTTAATCTCTACTAATGATTTAACCAAAATGAATAGTCTGGACAAAAAATAAGTCTCCTATTATAGCCCACGGGATATGCCGTGCGCTTTTTTGCGTCGTACGCTCTATTTTAGCGCACCTCTGCAGATTTCAGCGATTCGCCGGCAGGACAGGAGGATTTACTGCCGGCAGGGGGGGGGGGGGGGGGGAAGAAGGGGCGGCGCCCGGCTGCTATTTGCTTTCTTTGGCCGCGGGGCTGCGGCTTGGTGCCGGCTGACCCGGGCTGGCCCGGCCCTGGCCTGAGAGGTACTGTTTGGCAAACATATCCAAAAAGAGCAGGAACATGGCCGTGATGAGCGGCCCGAAGATCACTCCCATGAAACCAAACAGCGGCAGGCCGGCAATGACTCCGAATATGGTGATGAGCGGATGGGTGTTGGCCATTTTCTTCTGCAGGAACATGCGCAGCACATTGTCGCACTGGGCAATGATCAGCGCGCCGTAGATCAGCAGTCCCCCGGCCTGCAGGGTACTGCCTTCAAAAAATTGAATGATGAGCAGCGGCACCCACACGATCATGGTACCTACTACGGGAATGATGGAGGCACAGCCGGTAAGCACGGCAAAAAGCAGGGGATTGCTGACTGAAAACAAAAGATAGCCTATATAGGCCACTGCCGCCTGCAGCAGGGCCAGCAGCGGAATACCTATGGCATTGGATTTGACTATGAGATTGACCTTATTGATGACCGCCTGCTTGTTTTCATCGGCAAAGGGCAGGAGTCTGGCTATATAGCGCTCCATCCGAAAGCCCCCGGCCAGCAGAAAGTAAAGCAGCAGCACAGCGGTGAACAGATTGACGGCAAAATCATTGACGCCGGACATCAGCATATTGGCAATACTGCTTAATTTGGCGGTGGCAAAGGACAGAGCCTGATCGGACAGCAGGTTGTAGCCGGTGCGCTCTTCAATGATCTCGCTTAAGGACTTAATCCTCTCTATTACCGCATTGACATTGAACTCCTGCAGCCCCTGCAGCAGATTAATGCAGTACCAGGCCAGAAAAGCCAGGGGAATAAGGCAGAACACACCTACCGTGAGGGTCAGGATCCAGGGCGCCAGGCGCGGTGAGGTCTTGCGGCAGAGGTAAAAGTTCATGCGCCGCAGCAGCACATAAAGGGTAAGCGCCCCCAGAATGCCGCTTAAAAAAGGCAGGGCAGCCTTGATCAGCGCATAGCCCAGCAGGAAGATCAAAAAGAGCAGAGTGAACTCAAAATAGCGTTCGCGCGAATTGTTGTGCATGGTTACAGCCTGGTACCGGTATCTGTAAAATTGGGGTTATTCCAAGTTTTCCTCTATTTTTACATAAAATCGTGAAATGCAGTGCGGATTAATAATCTGCCATCAGGTGTGACTACTCCTGTTTTAGTATAAAAATATGATTATCGTCACATTTTTTATTTTTTATTTAATTTAACTTACTTACTTAATTAAACCCAGGTTACTAAGGTTACTAATAAACAATCTTCTGCTCCTAGGGTTTTCCAGCTGTTTTTAGCTCTCAATCATAATTTAATTTATAAATATAATTGCCAATTAATTGAAAATCTGTCAGTCAGCATGGGGGTAGGCCATCACTGGTGCAGCAGGGGCAGCAGGATCTGCCGATTACAGAGGGTTTGGGGGAGCTGCAGCAGTCGGCAGGGGTTGCTCAGACGACCGGGCTGTGAGCCTGGTGCTGTGGCCGAATAATCCAGAGATTAATAAAAGGTGAGGTTATTTCCATGATTAAGGCTTTGTTGGGTTGTTTAGTCTTATTCTTTCTGCTGGTTTGTTTTTATATATTACGTGCTGTATGCAGATCAGCTGCCAGAGGGGCGGAAAAATTAAATGCGCAGCTCAAAAGAAATGTTGCGCAAAAAGCTGCAGAGGTTGATCATTACGAAAAAATCATTAATGAAATTAATACCTTGGCCATACGGATAAGTAATAATATTTTAAGAAAACTCAATAAGGGCCTGGATAATTTGTCCACCAGCCAGACCATGCCTTCATGGGCCATAAGCCAGGATGAAAACAAAAACAGGATGTTTATAGGGATACTGATCGAGTATTTCAAAAGCAAAGGGGTGGTGGATTATAATCTGTTTGACAATATTGCATATTCATCTAATTTTTCCGAATATGTTTTATTTATGGCCAGAGTTTTTGAAGAAGAAGTTTCTGATGATGTTTCCCTGCAGGGGAAATTGGTAACTACTGCCATAGAAACAGTTATACAGAAAAGAAATCTGGATATTTATGAGCTGACATCATACAATCCTGAATATCTGCTAGCCCTCACTGCTGAAGCGATTACAGAATAATACGCAGCTCCACCCAAAATTAACAGATATAAAAATATCCTGCTGCAGCTGCAGATTACATTTATGCCTGTGTCGGGGATAAATATGATCTGATTCCGGATTTTGGCTGTACTTTTCCTGCTGCTGCCCCTTATGGTCAAACTCATCTGCATATCTCGTCAAAAGTGTGAAGTAAACGGCTTATTGAACAAAAATAGCGGACTTGTTTTTCTAATTTGTTGTCAGATCTCTTGGCAGCTGTGCTATAAAGTCTACCTAGTGATTAGCTGTGAAGGTGTTTAGAAGTATGCACGAGAGAAGTGATTTTAAATGGCGCTATCTGGAGCTCCTGGCCAGGGAATATCCCAACCGTTACGCCGCTTTTACCGAAATTATCAATCTGCAGGCCATATTGAACCTGCCTAAGGGTACGGAGCACTTCATCAGTGATGTGCATGGCGAGTACGAGGCCTTTCTGCATATTGTCAACAACTGCTCCGGAGTGATCAAGGAAAAGGTCAGCCAGGTTTTTGCCGACATGTCTCCTGAGGACCAGGCCGAGCTGTGCACCCTCATCTACTATCCGCATGAAAAACAGGATCTGCTGCGCAGTCAGGGTCTGGATACAGATGCCTGGTACCGCCGCACCCTGGACAGGCTGATTACCCTGACCAAATTCCTGTCCTCCCGCTATACCCGCTCCAAGGTCAGAAAAGCCATTCCGCGCGATTTCAACTACATCATAGATGAGCTGCTGCACGCCCAGGCCGATGAAGACAACAATCGTCAGCGCTATCATGAGCGCATCATCTCTTCTATTATAGAGACCGGCTCTGGTCATCACTTTGTCAGCTCACTGTCGGCGCTGATCAAGCGTCTGGCCGTAGATCACCTGCATCTGGTAGGCGATGTGTTCGACCGCGGAGCCCATCCGGACTACATCATGGATCTGCTGATGCAGATGCCCTCCATGGACTTTGAGTGGGGCAATCACGACATGCTGTGGATGGGAGCGGCCTGCGGCTCTGAAGTCTGTATAGCCACCGTGGTGCGCAACAATATCAATTACAACAATTTTGAACTGCTGGAAAACGGCTATGGCATCTCCATGCGCGCCCTGGCTTTGTTTGCCAGCAAGTACTACACCGAAGAGGAAGGCAAGCTCACCCGCCTCTTCAAGGCTCTGTCCGTGCTGGTGTTCAAACTGCAGGGAGCAGTGATCAAGCGCAATCCTGAATTTGACATGCAGGACCGGCTGTTTTTGGACAAGATCGACTATGAAAAGGGCACAGTACACATAAACGGCAAGGACTATGAGCTGAACACCAAGGATTTCCCCACCATAGATCCTGCCGATCCCTACAAGCTGAATGCCGATGAAGAAGAGCTCATAGCTTCACTCAAGCAGGCTTTCCTGCACAGCAAGCGCCTGCAGAGCCACGTGGCCTTCCTGTTTGCCAACGGCTCCATGTACAAGTGCTACAACGGCAATCTGCTCTTCCACGGCTGCATTCCGCTGACTACTGACGGCAGTTTTGCCAAGGTTTTCTGCGACGATGAGTTCGTGCAGGGTAGGGCGTACCTGGATGCAGCCGAGCGGGTGGCCCGCCGCGGCTTTGACAAGCGCGATCAGAAGAGCCTGGATCACATGTGGTATTTATGGTGCGGCAAGAAGAGCCCGCTGTCCGGACGCGTGATCAAGACCTTTGAGCGGGCCTTTATTGTGGACAAGAGCACTCATGAAGAGCCGCGCGATCCTTATTACACCTTCTATTATGAAGAAGACATCTGCCGCATGATCCTGCGCGAGTTCGATCTCAATGAGGAAAGCGGCCACATTATCAACGGCCATACTCCCATTAAGGCTTCCTCAGGTGAAAGCCCGGTGCGCGGCAACGGCCGTCTGCTGGTGATCGACGGCGGCTTCTGCGAGGCCTACCACAAGACCACAGGCATAGCCGGCTACACGCTGATCTTCAATTCCCACGGCCTGCGCCTGAAGGCCCACCGTCCCTTTGTGGGCGTGGGACCGGCACTGCTCCACAATGAGGACATAACTTCCGAGAGCATAGATGTGGAGAGGTTCCGCCGGCGCTGGATGGTGGCCGACTGCGACAATGGCAAGGAAATCAAACTGCAGATCGAGGGCCTCAAGGATCTGCTGGCCAGCTACCGCCAGGGCATTCTGCCGGAAAATTACTGATATGTGCTGATTGCTTTACGCCTGCAGCCTGCTTTGGGCTGCAGGCCTGCGCCTTCCCCAGGCTCCGCGCTGACTGTTCAGATCACCGCGGAGCTTTTTGTTTGCACAGCGGTGAATGTAAAAACGCAAAATCCCAGGGCCTGGTGCACAAATGGCTGATTTTCAGGCATTTGCGCAAATTTATGCACGCAGGAGAAGGACTGAAAATAAAAAAACGATTTCCGGCAAAAAACTGCGGTTGCAGCTTTATTTCCGTAAACGTTTTAAATTTTGCGCATCTGCACCTATTTTTAATATTTAAATAAAGTTCATTAACATTAAAAATAATTTATTTAATGTTATAAGGAATATTTAATTAAACGACATTTATTAAGTGCTTTTAAAAATAGGTTTAAGTTATCATTTAAATCAAAAATTTACTTTAAAATCAAATAATTAACTCATCTGACAACTTTTCAAATCTGCAAAATTTTCTCTACTTTTCACCAAAATCAAGATAATTATTGACGCTGCTGCATTTTTGGCATGAAGTTTTCATTTACCAGGGATTACAGGGGTATAGTGATGGAATCTTGCAAATGCTTTTTGAGGTTAATCACTTGATTTTAAAGTGATTTTTAAAAACCTGCCGCCACGACCAGACCGCAGACTGCTACTTTTTGGCAGCAGTTGGAATCGGCTGTCCGGAGGCTCCGGAGCTGCTGCCGTAAACTGCTTTTTTCCTGCATTGTCAGGGAAATCAAAAATTTATATCATGGGCACGTTTTCAGGCCCCGGCCTGCAGTGCAAACTTCAAGAATCAACTTGTTTAATCACAACGGCATAGCGATGAAGGCCGCTGTAAATCACGGAGTTTATCTATATGAGATCAGAATGGCGTGGCTTTAAAGGAACTCATTGGCTTGACGATGTAAATGTACGCGATTTCGTGCAGAACAACTACACCGAGTACAAAGGCGATGAGTCCTTCCTGTCAGGTCCCACCGATGCAACCAATCAGCTGTGGGATGAGCTGCAGAAGCTGCAGAAGCAGGAGCGTGCCCAGGGCGGTGTCCTGGACATGGAGACTGAAGTAGTATCCGGCATCACTGCCTACAAGGCTGCCTACATCAAAGATGAACTCAAGGATCTGGAAAAGGTGGTGGGCCTGCAGACCGACAAGCCCTTAAAGCGTGCCTTTATGCCTTACGGCGGTATCCGCATGGCTCAGGAAGCCTGCACCACCTACGGCTATACCCCCAATCCCAAATTCGAGCAGATCTTCACTGAGTACCGCAAGACCCACAATCAGGGTGTATTTGACGTCTACACTCCTGAGATCCGTGCTGCCCGCAAGAACAAGATCATCACCGGTCTGCCCGATACCTACGGCCGCGGCCGTATCGTGGGTGACTACCGCCGTGTAGCCCTTTACGGTATTGATTTCCTGACTGCCAAAAAGAAGGAAGATCTGGCCAACTGCGGCTGCGGCGTGATGACCGATGACATCATCCGTCAGCGTGAGGAACTCTCCGAGCAGATCCGCGCCCTGGGCCAGATGAAGCAGATGGCTGCCTTCTACGGCTTTGATATTTCCGGCCCGGCCAAGAATGCCCGTGAAGCCGTGCAGTGGCTGTATTTCGGCTACCTGGCCGCCATCAAGACACAAAACGGCGCTGCCATGTCCGTAGGCCGTATCTCCACCTTCCTGGATATTTACATCGAGCGTGACCTGCAGGAAGGCACCCTGACTGAAAGCGAGGCTCAGGAGCTGATCGATCATCTGGTCATGAAGTTCCGCATGGTCAAGTTTGCCCGCATTCCTTCCTACAATCAGCTGTTCTCCGGTGACCCGGTGTGGGCTACCCTGGAAATGGCCGGTATGGGTATGGACGGCCGCTCCATGGTGACCAAGAACGACTTCCGCTTCCTGCACACCCTGGAGAACATGGGTCCTTCTCCTGAGCCCAATCTGACTGTGCTCTACACCAGACATCTGCCGGAGAACTTCCGCCGTTACTCCGCTTCCGTCTCCATCCGCACTTCCTCCGTGCAGTATGAGAATGACGATGTGATGCGTCCGGTGTGGGGTGATGACTACTCCATCTGCTGCTGCGTGTCCGCCACCGAGACCGGCAAGGAAATGCAGTTCTTCGGCGCCCGTGCCAACCTGGCCAAGTGCATGCTCTACGCCATCAACGGCGGTATGGACGAGAAGACCATGGTGCAGGTAGGCCCGGAAATGCGTCCCATTACTTCCGAGTACCTCGACTATGATGAGGTGATGAAGAAGTTTGACGTGATGATGGACTGGCTGGCCGGACTGTATGTGAATGTGCTCAACCTCATTCAGTACATGCACGACAAGTACTTCTATGAAGCAGCCGAAATGGCCCTGATTGACACCGATGTCCGCCGTACCTTTGCCACCGGCATAGCCGGCTTCTCCCATGTGGTGGATTCCCTGAGCGCCATCAAGTACGCCAAGGTCAAAACCATACGCAATGAAAACGGCGTGGTGATCGACTATGAGACCACCGGCGACTTCCCGCGCTACGGCAATGATGATGATCGGGCCGATGAGATTGCCGTATGGCTGCTCAAGACCTTCTTAACCAAGCTCAAGAAGCACCACACCTACAGAAATTCCGAGCCTACCACCTCCATTCTGACCATTACCTCCAATGTGGTCTACGGCAAGGCCACCGGCTCTCTGCCTGACGGCAGAAAGGCAGGTGAACCGCTGTCCCCGGGTGCCAATCCTTCCTATGGAGCTGAAAAGAACGGCCTGCTCGCTTCCCTCAACTCCGTGGCCAAGCTCCCCTATGAGTATGCCCTGGACGGTATCTCCAACACTCAGACCATCAGCCCTGATGCCTTAGGCCACGATCTGGCCGAGCGCGCCGTGAACCTGGTCAATGTGATGGACGGCTACTTTGAGAAGGGTGCCCACCACCTCAACGTCAATGTCTTTGGTACTGAAAAGCTCATCGACGCCATGGAGCATCCGGAGAAGCCTGAGTATGCCAACTTCACCATACGCGTATCCGGTTATGCCGTGAAGTTCATCGATTTGACCCGCGAGCAGCAGCTCGACGTGATTGCCAGAACCTGCCACAAGACCATGTAAGGTAAGGGCTTCAATTCTGCAGTCAAACTACGGTTGAATTGATAAAAAAGGGCTCAGGCCTGCGGGTCTGGGCCTTTTTTGCGGTGAGGAGATCATGAGTGTAAAAGGCTATATTCATTCCATGGAGACCTTTGGATCGGTAGACGGTCCGGGGGTACGCTTTGTGCTCTTTATGCAGGGCTGCCGCATGCGCTGCAAATACTGCCATAACCCCGACAGCTGGAAGCTCAACTGCGGCGAGGAGAAAACTCCTGAGGAGATCTTAAAATTTGCCCTGCGCTACCGTCCCTACTGGGGCAGTCAGGGCGGCATTACGGTCAGCGGCGGCGAGCCTCTGCTGCAATTGGATTTTCTGCTGGAGTTTTTCCGGCTCTGCAAACAGGAAGGCATTCATACCACCATAGACACTGCCGCCGCTCCCTTTACCCGGGAAGAGCCTTTCTTTGCCAAATTCAATGAGCTGATGCAGTACACCGATCTGCTGATGGTGGACATCAAGGATATGGATCCCGCCAGGCACTATGAACTGACCCACGTAAAACAGGACAATATCCTCGACTGCATCCGCTATCTTGATGAAATAGGCAAAGACATCTGGCTGCGCCATGTGCTGGTAGCCGGCTATACAGATGACGATGCGGAAATACTGCAGTTAAGGGACTTTGCCCGGGGACTTAAACATCTGCGCAAAATAGAGGTGCTGCCTTATCACAGCTTTGGGATGTACAAGTGGCAGAGCCTGGGATTTAAGTACGAGTTGTCCGAGGTGGAGCCGCCTTCAGCAGAAAGGGTGAATGCTGTGCTGCAGCTGCTGGAAGCCGACAAATATCCTGATTTCAAATAGTGCCGTCAGCGTCAGCATCAGCGGTGCAGAGCAGGGAGAAGAGGGATCATGATCCCGACCTGCCTGCATAACCGGGGCAGGGGGAGGAGATCTGCTGTCTTCAGGGCACAGCCGCCGGGGAGAGAGGTCAGAAAAACTGCAGCAGGGAAGCTGTATCCTTTTGGCCGGCTGCCGGTTCATCCTGGGCACAGGACTTTTCCGCTGCCTGTTCATGATCTTCCAAAATCTCAGCAAAGAAATACTGCAGCAGTTCACCCGGCTGCAGATCCTGCTTTTCAGCCTGGCTTAAGTCCTTCATGCCTGACCTCCAAACTTAACTGGTTAACTTGATCTTGATCACAAGTCTATCAAATTGACCACGGCTGTTCAAACATAAAGGGCAAAGAGATCAGATCTGCTGCTTTTGTGAGCAAAAAAGGCCGGGTTGCCTGTATTTAGTGCTGCCGGCGGCCTTTAGGGGAGGCTGAGCTCAATCCTCAAAGGGATAGCGTATGCCCCAGTCCTGGCGCAGTTTGTCCATGACTTCCATCACTTCAATGGTCTCCTGATGGCTCATTTCCGGGCAGGAGAGCCGGCCCTGCTTCAGGGCACTCAGGCAGGACAGCAGCTGATATTCATATCCTGTAACCTGTCTTGGTATATCAAAGACCTGCACCCGCTCGTGATTTTTGTTGTACAGCTCAATTCTGTCGGGATTGTTGATGTTGTTGACCTGCAGATAGCCTGTTTCACCGTGAATGAAGCCCAGGCGGGCGGAGGGACTCCAGGCATCGGCCAGCAGTCCGGCAAATTTGCCGTCCTTAAAGGTCAGGCTGATGTGATCGATCATGTCCACGCCGCTGTCGCCCTTGATGCAGGTGCCGCTGACGGCTGCCAGATCGTGGCCGAAAAACATCATGGCAAAATTGAGGGTATAAATGCCTATATCCAGCAGGGCACCGCCGGCCAAGGCCGGATCTACAATGCGCTGTTTGTGGGAGATGGGATAGGACAAATTGGCCTCAATGGAATGCACTCTGCCCAGCGAGCCGCGGCTGAGGATATCGCAGATGATCTGGCGGGAAGGCATATAGCGCGTCCAGATGGCCTCGGTAATAAAGGTGCCCTGGGCTTCAGCTTCAGCCAGCACCTCCCTGGCCTGCCTGGCATTGGCGGTAAAGCTCTTTTCCACCAGCATGGCCTTGTGATACTTAAGACAGGTTTTGATATTGCCGTAGTGCTCTGAATGCGGTGTGGCTATATAGACCAGATCTACATTGGGATCTGCCAGCATGGCTTCATAGGAGCCATAGGCCTTTGGGACCTTATGATCACGGGCAAAGGCGTCGGCTTTCTGCTGTGTGCGGGAGGCTATGGCATAAAGGGTGATCTCAGGATGCTTGAGACCATTAATGGTGCGGGCCATGGCTCCGGCTATGGTGCCGGCTCCCAGGATTCCTACTTTCATCGGATATGTCCTTACCTAAAAGCAGGGAAATAGTTACCCGATCCAATATTCTGTCGTGATAAAGTGTCA
>CAYRIZ010000039.1:0-19716 GCA_964424565.1 uncultured Enterobacterales bacterium | reverse complement strand
ACCCACTTGCTGGAAGCGGGCTTACTGGACAAAATGAATCCCGAAAGTAGAGTTAGGATTTAAATGTTGCTTAAAAAATTTACCGCGGCAGCCCTGATGGCTGCCGTTTTCGGCTGTATGGCTGTACAGCCGGCCGCCGCTGAGGAGACCTCGGATCCTGCAGCAGTCTTCTCTGCTGCCGAGCGCAGTGCCGTGGAGCAGATTGTGCATGATTATCTGGTCAGTCATCCTGAGGTCATGTATGAGGTGATGGCCAGACTGGAGCAGGATCAGCAGAATAAATTCACGCAGCTGCTGCAGGACACGGCCGCGGAGCTGCGCCTGGATCCCCTTACTCCCATGCGCGGTGATCCGCAGGCGGAGCATTATTTAATAGAGTTTTTTGACTACAACTGCGGTTACTGCAAGGTGGTGCGTCAGCTGACGGAAAAACTGGCCGCCGAGCACAATATGCATGCCGTCTACATAGAATTTCCCATATTGTCGCGGGAGAGCATGCAGGCGGCCCTGGCCGGACTGGCCCTGTATCAGCTGGATAAGGAAAAGTATTTTGCCTATCAGCAGGATCTCATGACACAGGGGAGCCGGGTCAGCTCTTCTGACGATGTCAGGCGGGCGGTGGAACGTACCGGGGCTTCCTGGGACGAGGTACAGCGCACAGCTGAAAGCACAGCTGTACAGCAGCGGCTGCGGGCCAATCTGGAACTGGGACGACAGCTGGGGGTAACCGGTACTCCTTTCTTTATCATTGACGGCCGGGTGCTGCGCGGGGCAGTCAGAGATTATGAGGCTTTGGAAAGTATGCTGGCCGCAGATGGAGCTGAATAAATGAGCTGGTGGGTAGTGTTGGCCATTGCGCTGCCGCTGCTGTTTGTGGTCGGAGTGGTCTACAACAGCCTGAAGGCGCAGCGCAAACTGGAAAAGGAGATGCTGCCCGACATCCTCAAGGCGCGGGAGGCGGAGCGGGAGCGGATGCGCCGGCTAGGGCTGGCACAGCTGTCCTATGATGATGAAGACGATGACTGGCCGCAGCACAAAGAGGGTACTGCCTCCGGGAATGCAGCATCAGAGACTGCCGCGGGGGGTAATCCTCAGGCAGGAGAGAAGCCGCACTGAGAACCGCCTGCGGGATTGCCGCACTTTCCCGGGACAAGATGCAAGATTGTTGAGTAAAAATACGCTGCTGCAGCAACATATTTAAGGAGGCACTTCATGCGTGATTTTAATTTACCCCTGGCCTGGCAGGTTGATTTTCATGCTCTAGCCAAAGCCGAGGCCGATTATACCCTGACGCTGCCTCAGGCCATGTTTGAGCGTCTGGCGCAGAGCTGCGATGCCGTGCTGGGCGATGCTGCCCTGCATGTGCGCTTTTTTTATGATCTGCAGGGACTGGCCTGCATAGAGGGCACGATCAAAATTAAGGTCAGGCTCACCTGCGAGCGCTGTCTCAATCAATTCGAGCAGGAGCTGAGCTCCTCATTCAACTCCACCTGCGACATCAGCCGGGCCAGGAGCCTGCGCCTGGAGGATAAACTGGATCTGGTGGAGTTAAACCCCGACGGATCCTTTGATCTGTATGATTATCTGGAAGACTGCCTGCTGCTGGAGCTGCCCTTTGCGCCGCGGCACCCCAGTGAGGAGGACTGCGCCGTCAAGGGCGAGGACTGGTCTTTTGGCGAGGTGCCGGCTGAAGAAAATCCCTTTGCCGGTCTCAGGGAGATGTGGAGCCAGTCCGGAGACGGCCGCTGAGCCTTTTGGAGGTTGAATTTGCTGAAAAGATCAGTATAATGCTGCATCCAGAAACGCCCTTGAGGCGTTGTACCAAGAATTATCGCAAACACCAAGATTTAAAAGCGGGGGCTTAGGTTTTCTCCGCAAGTTGAGCTAATTTTAGGAGACTTGAAATGGCCGTTCAACAGAATCATCAGTCCCGTTCCCGTCGTGACAAGCGTCGTACCCACGATGCCCTGAGTGCCCGTCAGCTGTCAGTTGACGCAACCACCGGCGAGACCCACATCCGCCATCATGTGACCCCCAGCGGCTACTATCGCGGCGTCAAGGTGGTAGACGTTAAGGCCTGAAGCTGATCTCAGGTTTTGGCAAAAGTTCTTGCTGAACGGCGGGGCATCCAGTAATCTGGAGGCCCCGTCAGCGTTTTTGGAGGCCTAATTTTTGGGAGCATAGTATGGGTATATTAAGGCAGAGAGGAAAAGAGGTAACTGTTGCAGTAGACGGCAGCGGCGGCGACAATGGCATGAAGCATGTGTGCAGTGCCGTCAATTTTGCCCAGACCATGTACCCTGAAGCCAAACTGCTGGTCTTTGGCTCCAGCGTGCTCCACGATGAAATGAAAGGTTCCCGTATAGACTGGAAACGCTGTGAATTTATTCAGACGCCCCAGGTGATCCCGCAGGATGCGGCTTTGGGTGATGTACTGGAACGCTACAGCCGCAGCTCCATGTATCAGGCCATGCTGGCCGTGAAGGAAGGAGAGGCGCAGGCCATGGTCAGTGCCGGCGGCACCGGACCGCTGGTGGTACTGGCCAGGCATCTGCTGGGCACAGTGGAAAATCTGCGTCCGGCTTTGTGTGCCCGTATGCCCTGCGGGCCCGGCCGTTATTCCCTGATGCTGGATCTGGGCGCCAATGCCCAGAGCAACGCCCAGGATTTGTGTGATTTTGCCCGCCTGGGTGATGCCGCCGCCCGCATTTATCTGGGTACGGACAGCCCGCGGGTGGCCGTCCTCAATGTGGGTACCGAGCAGTTCAAGGGCAGCCGGCTGGTACAGGAAGTGCGCGAGCTGCTGGAGCAGAGGCAGGAACTTAATTTCATCGGTTTTGTGGAAGCAGATCGTATATTCTGCGGCGATGCCGATGTGATAGTGACCGACGGTTTTTCCGGCAATATAGCCCTCAAGTCGGCCGAAGGGGTATACCGTATATTCTCCTCTGTCGGCGGCCTCAAGCGCTTCTTTGCCAAGATGGGCCGGCCGGAGTGGCTGCTGCCCTGGCAGTACAACGGCTCGCTGCTGCTCGGCGTCCGCGGCAATGTGGTCAAGAGCCACGGCAATGCCGGACGTGAGGCTTTTGCCGTAGCCATGGTGGAGGCAGTGAAGGCGGCAGTCAACGAGCTGGCTTCCTCCATGCAGGACACCTTGTCCCTGCAGCATTAGCCCTGCCAAATTCTCTGCCTGCAGGCTGCAAAATTTGAGCCCGCTCAAACCGCGGGCTTATAAAGGCTGTTCCTTTTTGCTATGATAGTGCATTGATTTTTCTTTTATCTCAGCAAGATTGTGCGTAAGCTTGACACAAAATAAGTGGGGACGCTTTGTATACCAGAATTCTTGGCACCGGCAGTTATCTGCCGGCACAAATAAGGACAAATGCAGATCTTGAGCGCATGGTGGAAACCTCAGATGAGTGGATCACCGAGCGCACTGGTATCAAGGAGCGACGCATAGCAGCTCCTGATGAAACCGCCGCAACCATGGGGGCCGCTGCAGCCAGTAAGGCTCTGGAAGCTGCCGGCGTTGAGCCTGACGAAATTGACGCAGTGATCTGCGCCACTACCTCATCTCAGTATTTTTTCCCGTCAAGTGCCTGTGAAATTGCCCGTCTGCTGAACATCAAACGTGCCATGGCCTTTGATCTGGCCGCAGCCTGTGCCGGCTTCTGCTATGCCTACAATGTGGCCCATGCCATGATCGTGAGCGGGCAGGCCAGAAAGGTGCTGGTGGTGGGCTCTGATTTGATGTCCCGGGCCTGTGATCCTGCAGACCGTACCACAGTCATACTGTTTGGTGACGGCGCGGGCGCCTGTGTCCTCGGCGCCAGTGAGGAAGAGCAGGGCACTCTGGCCGTGTATTCCTCCTCCGATCCCTTCTCCGGTGAACTGCTGTCCCTGAAAGTCCCGTCCCGCGGCGCAGTGGATGACGACTGCTGGCTGTATATGAAGGGCAATGAAGTCTTCAAGCGTGCTGTGGTAGTACTGGCCGAGCTGGTCTCCCGCACCCTGGAGATGGGCGGCATGACGGCGGCTGATCTTGATTATCTGGTGCCCCATCAGGCCAATCTGCGCATTATTGCCGCCACGGCCCGCAAGCTGCACATGGACATGTCCCAGGTGATTATCACCCTGGATCGGCAGGGCAATACCTCAGCCGCTTCCGTGCCGCTGGCCCTGGATGAAGGCGTGCGCAGCGGCCGCATACAGCGCGGCCACGTGCTGCTGCTGGAAAGCTTCGGCGGCGGCTTTACCTGGAGTTCGGCTCTGATCCGCTATTGATCAACAGAGCAAAAAGCGCCTGCCGGCGCTTTTTGTCCACCCGGCTGCCCGGGGCTGCTTTTTCCCGGATTTTCTATAGTTTGCAGGAAATATTATGAAGAAATTTGCTGTTGTCTTCCCCGGCCAGGGCTCTCAGTCCGTAGGCATGCTCGCCTCCTTTATGGACAATGAGATTGTGGCCGCAGCCTATGCCGAGGCCAATGCGGCACTGGGCTATGATTTAAAGGACCTGACCTTAAACGGCCCGGAAAGTGAACTCAACCGCACTGAAGTCACGCAGCCGGCCATACTGGCCGCCTCAGTGGCTGCCGGCCGGGTGCTGATCTCCCAAGCCGGTGCCCCGGCTGCACTGGCCGGCCACTCCCTGGGCGAATACAGTGCCCTGGTAACCGCCGGTGCCCTGGACTTTGCCGATGCCCTGCGCCTGGTGCGCCTGCGCGGTCAGGCCATGCAGGAGGCCGTGCCGGCAGGGCAGGGCGCCATGGCTGCCGTGCTCGGGCTGGAAGATGATGCGGTGCGGGAAGTCTGCCGTGCCGCCTCCGAGGGCCCTGATGCCGTCTGGGCTGCCAACTTCAACTCCCCGGGACAGATTGTAGTCTCCGGCACCAAGACCGCCGTGGATCGGGCTTTGCCGCTCTTTGCGGAAAAGGGAGCCAAGAAGGTGGTACCTCTGGCCGTGTCCGCTCCTTCCCACTGCCCGCTGATGCAGCCTGCTGCCGACAAGCTGGCCGCCGCCTTGCAGCAGATCTCCGTGAAGGATGCCGCCATTCCTGTTTACTGCAATGCCTTTGCCCGTCCCATTACTCATCATGAGGATATCATGCATGCCCTGCTGCTGCAGCTGATCAGCCCGGTGCGCTGGGTGGAGACGGTGCAGGCCCTGAAGGCTGACGGCATTGAAGTGCTGGTGGAGGCCGGTCCGGGCAAGGTACTGTGCGGTCTGAACCGCCGCATTGACCGCAGCCTGGGATCTGCCAATGTACAGGATGAGGACAGCCTCAGCAAAGCCCTGGCAGCTCTGGCCTGAGTTACCGCTGCAATTTTTAACTGACTATAAGATGCAGGGGTTCAGCCCCCGGTGGGGAAACCTGCATCTGTCCCTGCAGAAAAACAGCCTGCTTTTTGAGGAATAAAACATGGCAGTATTTGATTTTACTGACAAAATTGTACTGGTTACCGGTGCCTCCCGCGGCATAGGCAAAGTGATTGCCGAGGAATTTGCCAAAGCCGGTGCCGTGGTCTGCGGTACCGCCACCACTGAAAGCGGTGCGGCTGCCGTGGAGGCAAATTTACAGGCCGCAGGCTCCGGCCGCGGTTTTGGTCTGGTGCTCAATGCCCTCGATCTGAACAGTGTGGCCGGCGTAGTCGCTCAGGTGACTGAAAAATGCGGTGCCGCCCCGCAGATTCTGGTCAACAATGCTGGCATCACCCGCGATGCCCTGTTTATGCGCATGAAGGATCAGGACTGGGATGATGTCATAGCCTGCAATCTCACCGCCGTGGCCCGCCTGAGCAAGGCCTGCGTACAGCCCATGATGAAGAAGCGTTACGGCCGCATCATCAACATTACTTCCATAGTAGGAGAGATAGGCAATGCCGGGCAGTGCAACTATGCTGCCGCCAAATCCGGCATCATAGGATTCAGCAGATCTCTGGCCAAGGAAACAGGCTCCCGCGGCATTACGGTAAACTGCGTGGCTCCGGGCTTTATTGAAACTGATATGACCAGGGAGCTGGGAGAAGCCGGACTGAAGTACTGGCTGGACAATATTCCCTTAAAGCGCATAGGACAGGCTGCAGATATAGCCAATGCCGTGCTGTTTTTGGCCTCTGATGCCGCCTCCTACATCACCGGTACCACCCTGGACGTCAACGGCGGCCTGCGCTGCGCCTGATGCGGGCAGGGCGCGGCTAGAGCAGGAGCAGAAGGCACCTTATTTGATCGCTTTTTGATCAGATGAATAAACCCTGCGCCGCCTGAGATTAAAACTGCTGCCGGGTCTTTGCAAGGGGGCCCGGCAAAATGTGATTAAACGCAGTTATCAGGTAATTTTAAGCAGCGCGTACTACCAAAATTCTTGGAAAACCTTTATAATCGCTTCAAATTTAATGGTTTCCGACATTGGGTCGGGCAACTTCTAGCATAGGGCAGCTACTGTGACTGCACAGGCTGACAAGGAAGCAAATGAGCAATAGCAACATTGAAGATCGCGTAAAGAAGATTATTGTTGACATGTTGGGCGTTAAGCCTGAGGATGTCGTACCGGAAGCATCATTCGTTGATGATCTCGGTGCTGACTCCCTCGACACTGTCGAGCTGGTTATGGCCCTGGAGGAAGAGTTCGAGACTGAAATCCCTGATGAGGATGCTGAGAAGATCAACACCGTTCAGGCAGCCATCGACTACATCAAGGACCATCAGGAATAATAAAACAACGGCGGTTAATTCCGCCGTTTGTATCTGATCCTTTTCCTTTGATTGTGGAAGTTTGTATCGGCAGATACGGCGTCAACCCCATCACTTCAGGTGATGGGGCATAATTTTGTATTGCAGGCCAGGCGGCGCAGCTGCAGTCCGGTTTGTAATATAATGCTGAAGTTCCACGCAGGGCATGAACCCTGCAGTCCAAGTCTGCGGCCCGGGCCGGGCTCTCTGCTCCGGGTTCTTTCCTGAACCGGCCGGCAAGGCTGAGGCTGATGGTGCAGACCGCCGGCGCCGGCGGACGCTGGTCATGCTGATTTCCTTTCTTTTCTTTATTTGAGCTTTTGGAGGCTTCTGTGGTGCAAGAGCGCAGAGTAGTAGTAACCGGTATGGGAATGCTGAGCCCTGTGGGTGGTAATGCCGAGGAATCCTGGCAGAACCTGCTTGCAGGCAGGAGTGGTATTTCTGCCATTGAGCATTTCGACACCAGCGCCTTTTCCGTAAAAATTGCTGGTCTGGTCAAGAATTTCGATCCCGAGCAGTGGGGGATCAGCCGCAAGGATGAACGCAAAATGGATCCGTTCATTCAGTACGGCATAGCAGCCGGTTTAATGGCTCTTGAAGATTCCGGCCTTGAGATCAATGAAGGCAACTGCACCCGCATAGGTGAAATGATTGGCTCAGGCATAGGCGGTCTGGGACTGATTGAACAGAATATTACTGCTCTGGTAAAAAAGGGTCCGCGCGGCATCAGCCCGTTCTTTGTACCCTCCACCATTATCAACATGGTCTCCGGCCATATTTCCATCATCAAGGGCCTGCGCGGTCCCAATCTGGCCACGGTCACGGCCTGTGCCACCGGTACTCACGCCATAGGCATTTCCGCCCGTCTGATTGCTGCCGGTGATGCTGATGTCATGCTCTGCGGCGGCTCGGAAAAGGCTTCCACCCCTATGGGCATAGGCGGCTTCTCCGCCCTGAAGGCTCTGTCCACCCGCAATGATGAACCCGAGAAGGCCTCCCGCCCCTGGGATGTAGACCGCAACGGCTTTGTGCTCGGTGACGGTGCCGGTATCCTGGTACTGGAAGAGCTGGAGCACGCCAAGGCCCGCGGCGCCAAGATTTATGCCGAGCTGGTAGGCTTTGGCATGTCCGGTGATGCCTATCACATGACTGCCACGGCAGAAGACGGCTCAGGTGCCAAACTTTCCATGGAAAATGCCATTCGCAATGCCGGCATCAAGCCCGAGCAGATCAATTACATCAATGCCCACGGCACTTCCACCCACATAGGAGATCTCTCCGAGCTGCGTGCCGTCAAGGCAGTATTCGGTGATGCTCCTGCCAATACCTGCATGAGCTCCACCAAGTCCATGACCGGTCATCTGCTCGGCGCCGCCGGTGCCATAGAGGCAGTGATCACCGTGCTGGCCATACGCGATCAGATTTGCCCGCCTACCATCAATCTGGATAATCCCGATCCTGAGGTGGGTGATTTCAACCTGGTACCCAATGTAGCCCAGAAGCATGATATTGAATATGCTCTGTCCAACAGCTTTGGTTTCGGCGGTACCAACGGCTCGCTGATCTTCAAGCGTTTTGCCGCATAAAGCATCTTTGACTATTTAGTCAAAACCCAAAACCTCTGCCGCAGCCCTGCCATAGTGCAGGGCTGTGGCCTGTCTGCTGCAGACAAATTCAGCATTGCCGCTGAAACCTGGGAAAATTATCGCCCGGACCTCATTAATTTTGTGCAGGCTGATCTTTTTTACTTTTGACTTGCTATAATCTCAGACACAGCCAAAGGCTGGCAATGGATTAGGTTCATTTATGCCTTGGTTGTCTATATAAAAAATATATATTAATTAATTGGGATATATTCAGATGAAAAAGTCATTATTAGCATTAGCTGTTGCAGCATTTGCTTTTGGTTCAGCCGCTCAGGCTACCACTGTCTATGACAAAGACGGTACTTCCGTAGCTATCCACGGCCGTGTACAGGCTATTCTGTACAACGGAGACAACAGCGCCACCGGCAGCAACTTAAACTCTATCGATTCTTCCGCCCGTTTAGGTGTTGATCTGCGCACCCGCTTAACCGACTGGGTTTCCCTGTTTGGCTACACTCAGTGGGAAGCTGCCAACGGTGAAGACGGTGAAGGTGACGATGACTTCAATGGCCGTTATCTGTGGGTTGGTGCTGATTTCGGTCAGTTCGGTTCCATCAAGGCCGGTAAGTTTGAAGACGCCCTCAAGTACACCATCGAGCCTACCGATATTTTCGAGGACTTCGGTTGCGTAGCTCAGTTAGGCAATGACGATCGTCGCAGCGGCCAGATCATGTATGAGTGGTCCGGCTTTGGCGTTGATTTCAAGGTCAGCTACAACTCCTCCGCCAACAGCACCCACGTTGACGGCGCTTACTATGCTGATGAATCACTCGACCTCAAACACGGTGTGGCTGCTTCCATCGGTTATACCACTCCTGATGTCCTGTTTGGACCGATTTCTGTCCGCGCAGGCTACAGCGGTGCCTGGTTCCAGGATAACGACGAGAGCGAGAGCAACTTTAACGGTTATGATGATTATCAGCAGTGGGCTGCTTCCATCACCTGGGGTGGTGATGTCGGTCCTTATGCCTCCGTTATGTATTCCAGCCGCGACTTCGACCTGAAGACTGTTGGTGCACTCACAACTGCCGACGGTAGGGCTATTGATGATTACAAAGTGCAGGGTGTGGAAGTTGCTCTGGCCTACAACTTTGAGACCGGCGTAACCGTAATGGGCGGCTTCCAGTGGGCCAACCTGGACATGGACGGTGCCCGTACCATCAACACCAATGCCTATGTCCTCAACTTCGAGGTTGACTATCAGCTGGCCCCCAACTTCAAGGTATGGGCTGAGGCTCGTTGGGATCTCGGTACCGACGACAACTACGATGTGCAGACTCTCGGCAACACCAACTACACCGAGGACTGCTACTCTGTGGGTGCCCGTTACACCTTCTAATAAACAGTATCATCAAGTTTGATTTGATACTAAAGGCCCCGGCTTTAAGCCGGGGTCGCTGTTTTGGGCGGCAGGAAAACTAAAGAGTTGCGCTAGCACCGGGACTGCGAGTGCAGGTCAGCTCTGCTCCCAGGTCAGAAACTGCTGCAGCCTGGCGAGGAAAAACTCTCCCTGCACAATACCTATATAACGGCTGTCAAAGGAATTAAGCCGGGGATTGACCAGCAGATATTCATCTGCCGCCAGCACCAACTCCAGCTGCAGCGCCGGCAGCGGCCGGCCGAGATTATCGGCGCTCTGCGGCCTGCTGTACTCCAGATAGCTGCCGTTTACCCTCACCCCGCGCGCATCTATTTGTATTCTGTCTCCAGGCACTGCTGCCAGATATTTGCCCACCGGAGCGGTTTTGCCGCTGCAGCGGCCTGCACTGATGTAGCCGCGGTCAAAAGCGGCCGCAGCGGTGGCCGGCGGCAGGCAGGAGAGGATCAGCTCCCCGCGCTGTGGCGGAGAGTTTGTGAGCTCAGCTGTCCTGTAGATCCCAGGCGGCAGGGAGTCGGAAACATTAATCCAGATATCGCCGGCGGTAAAAGCCACAGACGAGAGCAGCGACAGGGCAAAGATCCCGCCGCTGAGGCAGAGGGCATATTTCAGCAAGGCCGGATCCTCAGGTTACAAGGCAGTAAAGCGGCAGTCTGACCGAAGCGGCCCGCGGCAGATCTCAGCTGAAGGGCGGCTTACGGCCCGTTCAGGCAGCTCTACAGGGCGCAGGCTCCTTCCACATAATCTGCGCTGCGCTCTCCCTGATATTCAGGATGGCGATCCAGCCAGACTACGGCATAGGAACAGGTACCCAGGCAGCGCAGATGATTGCGCCTGGCATAGTCATAGGCTTCCTTGACCAAAGCGGCGGCTATGCCGCGGCCGCCTATGGGCTTGGGGACCACAGTCTGTCTGATGTCCAGGCAGCCGTCGTAGATCCTAAATTTGACAAAAGCCCTGCAGCCGTTCACTTCAGTATCAAAAATACCTTCATCAAGGTTGTAGTTGATTTTCATAAAAACAGATATTGGCACATACCCGGCAGTAACAGGGCAGGGTGTGCCTCCTCCTTGGTGTGTAAGTAAGACATTATCCTTATCTGTCGGGATCTGCAGGCCTGTCATGAGCCGGAGCGTCTCTGCTGCGAATATGCCTGCTGTGGGGAAGGTTATAAGCTCAGCAGGCCGGGCGCCCGGGGACGGGCAGATTCCGGTGCTGCAAAAAAGATTGCAGAAATTCTCATTGAATTATAGACAGCAGTCCGCCTGTTGTCTGCGCACAGGGCGGTAAATCACTGATTGTGGCTGTTCCGGCAAGCAGAAATGTGAACTTGATCGGGATGATGCGCCAAAATGAATGCAAATTTTGCATCAGGGCTGCAGCCGGGACTGCAAAAAGGCCGTGGAAAAAGTGGCAGGGGCCATTAAATTTCAGTATAATGTGCCGCACGGAGAGATGGCAGAGCGGTTGAATGCACCGCACTCGAAATGCGGCAGTCTCTTTACTGAGGCTCAGGGGTTCAAATCCCCTTCTCTCCGCCATGACCTCTTTTCTTCCTTCCTTCTCCTTCATTCATCGACTTTCAGACAACACCATCACAGCCGTACATGGTCGCAGATCTGCACCAAGGACCACACCGCTTTTGCTTCACTTCCCCCAGGAACTCTTTTCACACCGCCGCCGCAGAGCTGATTGCTCACCCCCGCAGAACAGACCGTAAATTGATGTGATCTTTGATAGCCGCCCGGCTCTGCAAAGATGCTGTATGCCCCTTGATTTGCTGTGCTTTGTGTTCGTGCACATCTGTAAAAACGGCTGCTGCCTCACAAAATTTATAATCTGCAGTTTTTGGCCGCATTGGCAAAAAACTCTTTAAAATCAAAGATATAGTGAGGAATACATCTTTTGATATGATTAATTATGCATAATGATCACATTTTTTTGAAAAAGTTTTTGTGCTTTCCCGCCGCTGTGTCTATGATTGTCTTGTGCACGAGCACAAAAGCCCGTGAGTATTAATAAAATAAAGGAGTTCTCATGATGTTCAAGACCGGTGTTACTGTAATGTGCTGCGCTGTGCTGGGTGCAGCAGCTTTAGCCTCCACTGCCCATGCCGCCAAGATCGGTGTGTCCATGCCTACTCAGTCCCTGCAGCGCTGGAATCAGGACGGTGCCAATATGAAGGCCTTGCTTGAGCAGTCAGGCCATCAGGTAGATCTGCAGTTTGCAGGCGACAATGACATTCCTACCCAGGTCAATCAGATTGAAAACATGATCGCCGCCGACTGCGATGTGGTGGTGATTGCCTCCATAGACGGCTCTGCCCTGACTGAAGTGCTGAAGGGCGCCAAGGACAAGAACATTCCGGTGATCGCCTATGACCGTCTGATCATGAATTCTGATGCCGTTTCCTACTACGCCACCTTTGACAACTATCTGGTAGGTCAGATGCAGGGCCAGTACATAGTGGATGCCCTGGATCTGGCCAATCAGACCGCACCGCTGAACATAGAGCTCTTCACCGGTCCTACAGACGACAACAATGTCAACTTCTTCTGGGGCGGTGCCATGAAGGCCCTGCAGCCTTACTTTGACAATGGCATACTGCAGGTGCAGTCCGGTCAGACCACCAAGGAGCAGTGCGCCACCCTCAACTGGAACCTGGAAGAAGCCCAGAAGCGCATGGAGAACCTGATTTCCTCTGTAGGCTACGGTCCTGAAGATACTCCCATAGCCGCCGTACTGTGCTCCAACGATGCCGTGGCCAATGGCGTGACCAATGCCCTGCTGGCCGCCGGCTATGACAATACCAATATGCCTGTCATCACCGGCCAGGACTGCGACAAGCCTGCCGTCAAGAACATCAAGCGCGGCTATCAGTCCATGTCCGTATTCAAGGACACCCGCACTCTGGCCGCTCAGGTGGTCAAAATGGTCGATGCCATAGTGGCCGGTGAGGAGGTACCGGTCAATGACACCACCACCTATGACAACGGCACCGGGGTGATCCCTTCCTTCCTGTGCCAGCCTGTGGCCGCCACCCGCGACAACTATCAGGAGCTGCTGGTAGCTTCCGGTTACTACACCGAAAGAGAACTCTGATTTAAGCCCGGCTTTCTGCAGCAATAAAACACTTTTCACACATGCAGGCGGCTTCATCTGGCCGCCTTATTTGTACAGGCAGGGAATTTTTTGCAGCATGGAAAACACTACTGGCACAATTTTGGAAATGCGCGACATTACCAAGCGTTTTGGCAAGGTGACAGCGCTTTCCCAGGTAAATCTAAAAGTCCGGCAGGGCGAAGTGCACGCTCTGGTAGGCGAAAATGGTGCTGGTAAATCTACCCTGATGAATGTGCTCTCTGGCATCTATCCTTTTGGCAGCTATGAGGGCGATATTATTGTTGACGGGCAGATTTGTCAGTTCCACAACATCCGTGAGTCCGAAGAGCGGGGCATAGTCATCATTCATCAGGAGCTGGCCCTGGTGCCTTATCTGTCCATTGCTGAGAACATATTTCTGGGCAATGAGCGCACCGCCTCCTTCTCCTCCAAAGTAATGGACTGGCCGCGCACCATACAGCGGGCCCGCGAGCTGCTGGAGCTGGTCGGCCTGCACGAAAATCCCAATACCCTGATTAAGGACATAGGTGTAGGCAAGCAGCAGCTGGTGGAAATTGCCAAGGCCATTTCCAAGAATGTAAGGCTGCTGATCCTGGATGAGCCCACAGCTTCCCTCAATGAAACCGACTCCCAGAAGCTATTGGATCTAATAGCCAAATTCCGCGATGAGGGCATGACCTCCATCATCATCTCGCACAAACTCAATGAAATCTCCTACATAGCCAACAGCATCACGGTGATCCGCGACGGCTCCACCATAGAAACGCTGGACAATTCAGAGCACAACATCCCCGAAAGCCGCATCGTGGCCGGCATGGTAGGCCGGGCCCTGACTGACCGTTTCCCCAAAAGGGAGACCAGGCCGTCTGATGAAGTGCTCTTTGAGATCAGAAATTGGAATGCCTTTCATCCGCTGGATCGCACCCGCAAGGTCTGCGACAACGTCAGCCTCAAAATTCACAAAGGCGAAGTGGTGGGCCTGTCCGGCCTGATGGGAGCTGGGCGCACGGAGCTGGCCAAATCAGTATTCGGCCGCAGCTACGGCATCAATATTTCCGGTCAGGTTTTCCTGCACGGCCGGGAAGTGCAGCTGCATACAGTACAGGAGGCCATAGACAATCATCTGGCCTATGTGACCGAGGACCGCAAGGGCGACGGCCTGCTGCTGGAAACTCCCATAGTGGACAACACCACCCTGGCCCGCCTGGACAAGGTCTCTCGCCGCGGCGTGATCGATCGCGACCGGGAGGTAGTGGTGGCCAATAAGTACAAACAGGAGCTGAAGACCAAATGCGCCTCGGTTTATCAGAACGTGGGCAATCTCTCCGGCGGCAATCAGCAAAAGGTGCTGCTGGCCAAGTGGATGTTTGCCGATCCTGATGTGCTGATTTTGGATGAACCTACCCGCGGTATTGATGTGGGAGCCAAGTACGAAATCTACTGCATCATCAATGATCTGGTAGCCCAGGGCAAGGCCGTGCTGATGATTTCCTCGGAGCTGCCGGAAATCCTGGGCATGTGCGATCGCGTGTATGTGATGAATGAAGCCCGTATTGTGGCGGAAATGCCGCGCGCGCAGGCCTCTCAGGAAAGCATCATGTCAGTCATTCTTCAAACCTCAGGCAGGAAGTAGGAGCCTTAAAATGAATCAGATTACAGAAATCTTAAAGCGCAACTCGCTGCTAATCGCCCTCATAGGCGTCATGATCTTCTTTGAGATAGTGATCCGCATGACCAATCACGGCTCGCTGTTTTCCCCGGCCAACTTCACCAACATCATCAGCCAGAACAGCTACGTGATTATATTGGCCGTAGGTATGCTCTTCTGCATTATTTCCGGCGGCAATGTGGATTTGGCCGTAGGCTCCATAGTAGCCCTGGTGGGAGCCATAGCCGGCGTGCTGATGGTCAACTGGGAGCTTAATGTCTATGCCTCCATCCTCCTGTGCCTGATCACCGGCATTCTCATCGGAGCCTGGCAGGGCTTCTGGATTGCCTATATACGCATACCGGCTTTTATTGTGACCCTGGCCGGCATGATGCTGTTCCGCGGCATGGCCCTGCTGGTACTCGACGGTCTGACCATTTCTCCTTTCCCGCCTGAGTATTTACGCTATTTCACTTCCTTTATTCCCAAGGCCCGCGCCGATGCCTTCACGCTGACCATGATCGTGACTGCCGTGCTGGTGGCTGTCTATCTGGCCCTGACCATAATCGATCGCCTAAAGAAGATCAAAAAGGGCTATGAGGTGGAAGATCGGGGTTCCTTTGTCTTCAAGATCTGCGCGGTGCTGGTGGCCCTGATCGGCTCTGGTCTGCTGCTGGCCAATAACAAAGGCATTCCGGTCATTCTGATCCTGCTGGTGGTCATAGTGATGTGCTACAGTTTTATTGCCAACAGCACGGTGTCCGGCCGCAGACTGTATGCCCTGGGCGGCAATGAAAAGGCAGCCAAACTCTCCGGCGTCAATACCAACCGCATGCTCTTCATCACCTATGTCAACATGGGCTTCCTCTCCGCCGTGGCCGCTCTGGTCTGCGTGGCCCGCTTCAATTCAGCCGCTCCCACCGCCGGCAACGGCTATGAGCTGGATGCCATAGGCGCCTGCTTCATAGGCGGTGCTTCAGCCTACGGCGGTGTAGGCAAGGTAGGCGGGGCCGTGATCGGTGCCGTCTTCATGGGTGTGCTCAACAATGGCATGTCCATACTCGGTATAGATGCCAACTGGCAGCGTACCGTCAAGGGTCTGGTCCTGCTGCTGGCCGTGGTCATAGACGTGCTATCCAAGAAGCGCGTGCAGGCTTAAGGTTTAGGGAGTTCTTACAATGCATTATCTGTTAGGCGTGGATTTGGGCACCTCAGGTACCAAGACGGTGCTCTTTGATGAACAGGGCCATACCGTGGCGGCCGCCACGGTGGAATACCCGCTGTATCAGCCCAAAAACGGCTGGGCGGAGCAGGATCCTGATGACTGGTATCATGCCGCCGTGACTACCATCAGGCAGGTGGTGGAGCAGAGTGCGGTCAATCCGGACGATATAGCCGGTCTGGCCATATCCGGGCAGATGCACGGTCTGGTGATGCTCGACGAGGCCGGAAAGGTGCTGCGCCGCTCCATCTTGTGGTGCGATGCCCGCACCGGCGCCCAGTGCACGGAAATCACCGAGAGGGTAGGCAAAAACCGCCTGATTGAAATCAATGCCAATCCGGCCCTGCCCGGCTTTACCGCCTGCAAGATCTTGTGGGTGCGGGAGCATGAGCCGCAGCTGTATGCGCGCTGCCGTACCATTATGCTGCCCAAGGATTATGTGCGCTTCAAGCTAACCGGCATTCCGGCCATGGAAATCTCTGATGCCTCAGGCACCAATCTGCTGGACATCAAAAAAAGGGAGTGGTCGGCTGAGATCTTAGAGAAACTGGCCATAGATCCCAATTTGCTGCCGCCTTTGATTGAATCTGCTGACGTAGCCGGTGCCATCACCGCCGAGGCCGCCGCCCTCACCGGCCTGGCCGAGGGCACCATAGTAGCCGGCGGTGCCGGCGACAATGCCGCCGCCGCTGTAGGCACTGGCGTGTGCCGCGACGGTCAGTCCTTTGTGACCCTGGGCACCTCAGGAGTGGTCTTTGCCCATACTTCCAAACTCTCCATCGATCCTCTGGGCCGGGTGCATACCTTTTGTGCCGCCGTGCCCGGGGCCTGGACGGCCATGTCCTGCACTCTGGCCGCAGGTTTATCCCTGCGCTGGATGCGCGATGAGTTCTATGGCTCTGAAAAGGAAAGCGAGGAGCAGGCTGGGCGCGAGGTTTACGATTTGATGACTGCCGCGGCTGCCGCCGCCCCGCTGGGCGCGGACGGTCTGATTTATCTGCCTTATCTGATGGGCGAGCGCAGCCCTGTCCTCGATCCCGAGGCCCGCGGCGTGTTCTTTGGTCTGTCGGCCCGGCACAGCAGGGCGCATCTGACCCGGGCCGTGCTCGAGGGCATTACCCTGTCGCAGCGGCATAATCTGGAGGTGCTGCAGCAAATGGGCATAGTACCCTCCGAACTTGCCGCCTGCGGCGGCGGCGGACGCAGCCCCTTCTGGCGGCAGCTGCTGGCCGACATTCTCAAGTGCCATGTCACCACCATAGCCTCCAGAGAAGGTCCGGCTCTGGGCGCGGCCATATTGGCCGGCGTGGCCGCCGGCATCTTCAGCTCGGTGCAGGAAGGCTGTGACCGCCTGGTGCTCAAAGGTCAGGACGAGGCGCTGCCGCAGCCGGAGGCCTGCGCCCGCTATGATGCAGTATATGAGCTTTATCAAAGCCTCTATCCGGCCCTGCGCGGCTCCTTTGCCCGGCTGGCCGCTTTGCGCAGCCGCCTGGAGCAGCCTGAAGCGGCTCCTGTGGTGCCTTCAGTGTTCTCCACGCAGTTTGAGCGCTACGGCCGGGTGATCTCCGGGGTAGATACAGCCAAGGTGGCCGCCTTGCTCGAGCAGTGTGCCTGCCCTGAGGACAGCGTGGCCTATGTGCCGGCTGAGCCGGTGCTGGAAACCCCTGAGCTGCTCTCCGATCTGCAAAACCGGGTCTTCGGCGGTCTGCCGGTGGAAATAGGCTACTGCAGCGGCCACAACCGCGTGCTCAACTGTCTGGAGTATCACCGCAACAGCGAGCTCAACATCACCGGCACTGATGCCCTCTTTATGGTCGCTCCCCTGACCGCCGTGCGGGACGGCATAGTGGACAGTCAGGCCGTGGAGACCTTCTTTGCGCCCCGGGGCACGGCAGTGCTCTTTTATGAAACCACGCTGCATTATGCCCCCTGCAATACAGCCGACAGCCCGGTCTTCCGCGTCTGCGTGGTCCTGCCGCGCGGCACCAATACGGACAAACCCCATCTTACCGACGGCAGCCTGGAAAGCGCCATGCTGACAGCTGAAAACAAGTGGCTGCTGGCTCATCCGGACAGCCCGGAAGCCCGGGCCGGACTCACGCGCGGCCTGATCCAGGGACGCAATCTGAGCCTGGAGGATGAGCAGGCATAAGCACGAAAGCAGATTAAACCATAAACAATCAGCCCGTACCCTGCAGTAAGGCTGGGCTGTATTGAGAAGAGCGCAGGACGGTGCCAGGGCTCCGTCCTGCCGGCAGAACATAACAAATCGGAGTAACAACACATGCAAATGACCAACATTCCTGATGTCAAACTGGGCATCATTGCTGTTTCACGTGACTGCTTTATTCGCACGCTGTCCGAGCGCCGCCGTCAGGCCATAGTGGCCGCCGCCCGCGAGGCCGGCATAGAGCTGACTGAAGTGACCACCATAGTGGAAAATGAAAAGGATGCCATGGCAGCCGTGGCCGCGGCCGAAGCCGCCGGCTGCAATGCCCTGGTGGTGTTCCTGGGCAATTTTGGTCCGGAAACTCCCGAGACCCTGATTGCCGGGAAGTTCAAGGGCCCCTGCATGTATGCCGCCGCCGCGGAGGAGACCGGCCGCGATTTGGTGGACGGCCGCGGTGATGCCTACTGCGGTATGCTCAACTGCTCCTACAACCTCGGTCTGCGCAAATTAAAAGCCTTTATCCCGGAGTACCCGGTGGGCACTGCCGCCGAAATAGTGGAAATGATCCGGGACTTCATTCCGGTGGCCCGCACCCTGATTGGTCTGGCCGGATTGAAGATCATCTCCTTTGGTCCGCGGCCGCAGGACTTCTTTGCCTGCAATGCCCCGATCAAGGCCCTGTACGATTTGGGTGTGGAAATTGAGGAAAACTCCGAGCTCGATCTGCTGGTAGCCTACAAACAGCATGCAGGCGATCCGCGCATTGCCGCCGTGGCCGAGGATATGGCCGCCGAGCTGGGACTGGGCAACACCTATCCCGATCTGCTGCCGCGCATGGCACAGTTTGAGCTGACGCTGCTGGACTGGGCTGAAGCTCACAAGGGAGCGCGGCAGTATGTGGCCTTTGCCGACAAATGCTGGCCTGCCTTCCCGGCCGAGTTCGGCTTTGAGCCCTGCTATGTCAATTCCCGCCTGGCCTCCCGCGGCATTCCCGTATCCTGCGAGGTGGACATCTACGGTGCCCTGTCCGAGTACATAGGCGCCTGCGTCACTCAGGATGCCGTAACCCTGCTGGACATCAACAATTCCGTGCCGGCCGATCTCTTTGCCGAAGATATCAAGCCGCGCTTCCCGCAGTACAAGCTGACCGATACCTTTATGGGCTTCCACTGCGGCAATACTCCTTTCTGCAAGCTGACCCAAAGCACGGAGTGCAATTTGCAGTGCGGCAAGATCAACTATCAGATCATTCAGCACCGGCTGCTGGAAACAGGCGAGCCTGATTTCACCCGCGGTACTCTGGAAGGCGATATAGCAGCAGGTCCTGTAACCTTCTTCAGGCTGCAGACCACTGCGGACACCAGACTTCAGGCCTACGTGGCTGAAGGTGAAGTGCTGCCGGTGGGCACCCGCTCCTTTGGCGGCATAGGCATTTTCGCCATCCCCGAAATGGGCCGCTTCTACAGGCATGTGCTGGTGGGCAAACGCTATCCGCACCACGGTGCCGTGGCTTTCGGCCATGTGGGCAAGGCTTTGTTTGATATCTTCAGCATCCTCGGAGTGGAAGATATAGGCTTCAATCAGCCGGCAGGCATGCTGTACAAGACCGAAAATCCTTTCCGGTAACCTGCATTACCCAACATTACCTGGGCCCGGCTGCCGCCTGCGCCACCTCTCCCGGCGCAGCGCCCGGCCGGGCATTTGCTGCTGCAGGGAGGGAAAAGAGGATTAATCCCGGCAGGGTTATGGCGGGACCACGTGACCGATCGAGCTCACACTTTTGTCTCAGTCTAAATTAT
>CAYRIZ010000038.1:0-19765 GCA_964424565.1 uncultured Enterobacterales bacterium | reverse complement strand
CGCAGGAACGGCAGCGAAAGAAAGCAACCCTGCAGAATAAAAATGATACAAAAAAATGGCAGCTGAAAATTCTTAAAATCTGCTGCCCAATGTCAGCTCAGAATTTTGTTGATGGCCAATTTTGAACTCCGGTCCGGCTCAGGAAGTGGACGTAAAGCCGTCCTGCAGTGAATTCTGCCTCCGAACCGGAATGCACCCGGAAATTATCATTTTGAAAGTGCTTAAAATCTGCTGCCCAAAATCAACTAAGGCCACATTCAGAGCGGCAGCAGAGCCGGCAACAGGACGTAAACAGGAGATAAGAGGAAAGGAAGGAGAGAGGGGCAAACCCTCCGCCTGGCCGTGCTGCCGGACGGAGGCAAAGTGAGTGATGGGATTGTGCTGATGACTACACTTTTTTGAATTTCAGTTTAAAGGCCTGCACTATGAGATCAGCCGTTTCATCCAGGGTGCCCAGATCGGAATTGACGCAGAGATCCTTGTCTTCCACCCGATCGTAGCTGTGCTGCGTAAAGAAGCGGTAGTAGGCCTCGCGGGCCTCGTCTATGGCCGTGACATGACGGTGGACGGCGCTTTCAGGGATCTGCAGGCGGTTGGTGGCATTGCGGATGCGGCTGTCAAAGGGCGCATAGACAAAGACGCTGAATACCGGAGCCTTGTCCTTGAGGATAAAGTCCGCGCAGCGGCCTACTATGACGCAGGAGCGCTGCTGTACCCGTGAGAGAATCAAGGCGCTCTGGGCATTGAACAGGGCCATGCGGTTTTCAGTGGAGCCCAGCCCCAGCGGAAACAGCGCCTTGGCAAAGGGCAGTGAGCCCATGGCCTCGTCGAATTTGGCCAGTTTGCTGAGATCCTGCTTTAAGATCTCCGCCGGTTTTTCCAGCAGATCGCGATCGAGGTAATCAAAATCAAGCTTCTGTGCCACCAGCCGGCCTATGTCGCGGCCCAGGCTGGCAAACTGCCGGGAGATACAGATGGCATAAGGCATGGGCTACTTACTCCTCAAAAAACTCTTCCTTGATGATGCGCAGGAAGGCCTGCAGGCTCTTTTCGGTAATATAGCGCCCCTTCTCGGCTGAGGCATTGAAGCTGGGGGCCAGGGCACCGCTGCCGGGCACAAAATCAGGACGCACCGGGTAGACGGTGTAGGGGCGCACGCGGGCTGTTTCCATGTTTTCCCGCACCAGCTCACGGCGGACCAGCTCAGGGTACAGATAGAGCATCAGCGAGGTTTCAGTCAGGGCGGCATGCTCCAGGGCCCAGGAAGGAAAGGGCTCGCCGTCAAAGATCACCTTGATGTCATCATTGTCCAGCACATCCCACCAGTTGCTCATGACCACGCGGGCTTGGGGGAAGGCGCGGGTGGCCTGATCCATGGCCTCGCACAAAAAGGCCTCATTTTCAAAGTGGGCGTTGAGAATAAAGATCCTGGTGAAGCCGTCGCGGAAAAACTCCTCGAGCACATCCTGCACCAGAGCCATCAGGGTAGGGCCCTGCAGATCTATGGTACCCGGGAACAGCGGACCGCCGCCGGAGAGGGGCTTGGACTTGAAGCCGTAGGTAAAGGGCGGGGCAATGATTAATTTGTCGCTCATGCCTCCCAGCATTTCAGCCAGCCGGCGGGATATATAGTAGTCAGTGCCCAGCGGCAGGTGGGGGCCGTGCTGCTCTATGGCGCCTATGGACAGCACCACTACATGATCTTCCTGCAAGGCAGCCAGCTCAGGCCAGGTCAGGTTCTGCATCAAGATAGGTTCCATGGTTTATTTCTCCCTGCTTTTTCAGATTGCTGTTGCATTAAAGGTCACCCGTGCCGGTTCACGGCGCAGCAGCAGTCTGCCGCGGCGGACGCTCAGCAGCACGGCGGCACGCTGCTGTACAGCCTCGCGGTCGGAGGCGGCGTCGAGGACCACAAAGGAAGCCGGCTGACCGGCGGCTATGGACGGCACCGGCAGGCCCAGCGTGCGCATGGCATTGCTGGAGATGAAATCAAGGGCGTGTGAGAGCACCTCATCGTCCATCAGGTGCGCCAGATGCAGCCCGAAATCCAGCTGATTGATCAGATTGCCGTTGCCCAGAGGATACCACGGATCGGCTATGGAATCCTGAGCAAAGCTCAGGTTCAGGCCGCTGTGATAGAGCTCATCTATGCGGGTCAGGCCGCGGCGGCGGGGATAACTGTCATAACGCCCCTGCAGATAGCAGTTTTCTGTGGGGCAGGCCACAAAATTGATGCCGGCCTGCACGAATTTGGCCATCATCTTAAAGGCATAGGCATTGTTGACCGAGCCCAGGGCACAGGTGTGCGAGGCGGTGACCCGGGAGCCCATGCCGCCGGCGCGGGCCAGGGCCGCTACCGTCTCGACAAAGCGCGAGGCTTCATCGTCTGTTTCATCGCAGTGCACGTCCACCAGAGTGCCGTATTTTTCGGCCAGGCGGAAGACTTCCTGCAGGGATTTGATGCCGTCTTCACGGGTGAACTCATAATGCGGAATGGCACCGGCCACCTCACAGCCCAGGCGCAGGGCCTCCTCGAGCAGCTCCAGGCTGCAGCCGCCGTTCCAGGCGTAAATACCTTCCTGCGGGAAGGCCACCAGCTGCAGATCTACCTTATCCTTCAGCTTTTCCTTGACGGAGAGCAGGGCCTTTAAGGCTGTGAGCTTGGGATCGGTAATGTCCACATGCGAGCGTATGGCCTGCACGCCGTGGCTTACTTCCAGGGCCACGGCCTGCAGGGCCCGCTCTTCCATTTCTTCCTGTTTTAAGGAAGCCTTGAAACGGCTGAAGCGCTCTATGGCCTCAAACAGCGTGCCGCTTGATGCGGTGGCACCCAGATAACGGGTATTGACATAATCGAGGTGAATATGGCTCTCGGCAAAGGGTACGGACACCAGACAGCCGTGCAGATCTTCCACACACTCAGCCGGCAGGCTGAGCTCCTCGGCCGTCAGGGCAGCCATATCCTTAACCGCGGCAAAGGTGCCGGCCTCTTCATCCACCAGCAGGGCCTGCAGGCCGCTGCAGCCGCGCACGGCGGCGTTGATATAAAGCTTACAGCGCATAGTTACTTACTCATCTTAAAATCTATAAATTCTTTGATGAAATACAGGCCCACGGTGAAGACAATCAGGAAGGCCGCGGCCACTGCCAGGGTGGGATCGATGGTGGCACGCATGTTCTCCCACATCAATATGGGCAGGGTCTTGGTATTGGCACCGGACACAAAGATGGTCACCACCACCTCATCCAGTGAGGTCACCAGCGAAAACAGCACGGAGGCGGTAAGTGAGGTCTTGACATTGGGCAGCTGCACCTTGAAGAAGACCCCTATGGGATTGGAGCCCATGGACTTGGCCGCCAGCTCCAGATTGGGATCGAGGCGCAAAAAGCCCGACAGCATGGTAATGAAGACCATGGGTATGGCCAGCAGCGAGTGCGAGAGGATAAGGCCTGCCTCGGAGTTGGTAAGTCCCAGCGGCGCAAAGCTGGAGTACACGGCCACACCTACGATCACCACAGGCACGATCATGGGCACCAGCATGATGTTCATGATCAGGTTTTTGCAGGGCAGGCGCAGCTTGGCCATGGCATAGGCCGCCATGGTGCCGAGCACGGTGGCGATCACGGCAGTGCACATGGCCACCCGGATGGAGCGCAGCAGGGCTTCCACCCACTGCTCATTGCCCAGAAAACGCTCATACCATTTCAGCGAGAAGCCGGGGATGGGATAAACAAAGTAATTAAGCGGGGTAAAGGACAGCGGGATCATTACCAGGGCCGGCAGGATGACCACCACCAGGATTAAACCGACAATAAAGCGCAGCATGAGATCCTCCTACTTGCGGATAAAGATGTTGCCCACAGTCTTAAAGGTTATGGCCACTATGGCCAGGACCAGCACCAGCAGCTCAAAGGCCAGAGCGGCGGCCAGCGGCCAGTTGAAGCTGTTCATGTTGATTTCAATCAGGTTGGACAGCATCATGTTGTTCGGACCACCCAGCAGGGCCGGAGCAATATAGAAGCCCAACGCCAGCACAAAGACCAGAATGGAGCCTGAGATCATGCCCTCACGGCTCAGCGGCAGGAACACGGTCAGGAAGGCCACCCTCTTGTTGGCGCCCATGCTCTTGGCGGCATTGAGCAGATTGAGATCTATATGGCTCATGTTCGCCTGCAGGGACAGGTACATAAAGGGAATTAAGATATGCGTCAAGCTCACGCATACGGCCACCTCGGTGTAGAGGATCTGCGCCGGCTCCTGGAAAATGCCCAGAAAAGTCATGATTTGATTGATCAGACCATTGGACTGCATCAGCACCTGCCAGGCAAAGATACGCACCAGCATACTGATCCAGTAGGGAATGAGGATACCGGCGGTGATCAGCCTGCGCACCAGATCGCTTTTGTCGGTGACGGACAAATAGGCAATGGGATAGGCCAGCACCAGGCAGAGCAGGGTGACCATAAAGGAAATCTTCAGGGTGGACCACAGCACGCGCAGGTACAGCGGCTCGGTAAAAATCTTGATGAACCAGCTCAGGGTGAAGCCGTCGGGACCGGTCAGTGAGCGGGCCAGAATATTGCACAGGGGAATGCCCAGGCAGATGCCTATGAAGAGCAGGGGGATTATTATGAGCAGCCGGCTCAGGGAAGGGTAGTCACATAATTTGGCACTAAAACTTTTTCCTGACATTTTCTGCCTCCTGATGGCAGGAGGGAGCCCCCCGGGGCTGCCCTCCTGCAAGTTGAGATCGGGATGGGGAGAGAACTACTGCAGCAGCCAGGCGTTGAAGCGCTCCTGCACCTCAGCCAAATGCTCGGCCCAGTACTGATTGTTGATGTAGGTCTCGTTGGCCAGCTGGGCGGGAGTCTGGCCTATGCGGGCCTGCTGCTCCTCGTCCATCAGATCTGAAGCCCGCGGGTTGGTGGAGCCGTAGGGGATCTGATCGGAAAATGCCTTCTGGGCCTCGGCAGTGGAAACATACTGAATGAACTTCATGGCATTTTCCTTATGCGGGGCATTCTTGGGCACAATCCAGCCGGCGGCTATACGCATGCCCTGATTGTAAATCAGGCCCACCGGTGAGCCCTCGTCACTGGCGGTGATTATGCGGCCGGACCAGCCCAAGGCCAGATCAGCCTCTGAGGTGGCCAGCATCTGAGCCGGCTGGGCACCCTTGGTCCACCACACTATGGAGCTCTTGATGGTATCGAGCTTGGCAAAAGCGCGATCCAGATCCAGAGGATAGAGCTGATCCAGCGGTACGCCGTCGGCCAGCAGGGCAGATTCCAGCACAGTCACCGGATACTGCCACATGGCACGCTTGCCCGGGAATTTTTCCAGATCGTAGAATTCGGCCCAGTTCTGCGGGCAGGTTTCTGCGGTGTACTTGTTGGTATTAAAGGAAATGACCGAGGCATATACCTCTGCGCCCATCACGTATTCCAGCTGTACTTCAGGATCGATCTGCACCGTGACCGTGCCGTAGTCTATGGGCTCCAGATAGCCCTTGTTGCCGGCAAAAACGCCCCAGTAGGCATCGCAGTTGACCACGTCCCACTCGGTGCTGCCGCTTTCCACCATGGAGATGAGCTTGGCATAGTCTGTGGGGGTGACTACGGTTACCTTGATGCCGGTGGCCTCCTCAAAAGGCTTGAGGTTTTGATCGATGCGGGCCTGAGTATTGGTGCCGCCCCAGTCCACAAAGGTCAGGGAGCCGGCGCCGCTGTCGGCTTTGCTGCTGTCATCGCCGCCGCAGGCGGTAAGCAGGCAGGCTGCAGTCACGGCAGCCAGCAGGGAGATCATGCAGTTGAGTTGCTGTTTCATGGTAAATGTCCTCTTAACTTAATTAAGCAGCAAAGCCACATCTGCTGCATCAAAACCAAAAGAAACCTCTTCCTTGAGATCCACAGCCGAAAATTCCCTGACACTGAGGATCACATTGAGCAGCTGATTGCCTGCTGCAGCATGGGCCTTGACCTGGGATCCCAGATAGACGCACTCGGTCAATTTGGCCTGGAAGCTGTTGCTGCCTGCCTTGCTGTTGCCCAGGCGCAGATGCAGATCTTCAGGGCGCAGGGCAAAGGCGAATTTGTCGCCGGCGCGCAGGGAAGCGGTGCGGTTGTCGCTGTCGGTAATGGTCAGGGGGTCGGGGCTCAGCGGGGTCTGCACCTGCAGGCTGCGCACGCCGCCTCTGGTGCCGGCCTTTACCAGCTGGGCCGGGATGATGTTGGTGGTACCCATAAAGGTGGCCACAAAGGTATTGGCCGGCTTGGCGTAGATCTCGCGGGGCTCGGCAAACTGCTGTACTTTGCCGGCCGACATGATGCAGATGAGATCGGACATGGCAAAGGCTTCTTCCTGATCGTGGGTCACCGATACGGTGGTAATGCCCAGTTCGCGGGTAATACGCTTGATTTCAAACTGCATGTCGTGGCGCAGGGACATATCCAGCGCGCCCAGCGGTTCGTCGAGCAGCAGCAGGCTGGGTTCATACACCAGAGCGCGGGCCAGGGCTATGCGCTGCTGCTGACCGCCTGACAGTTCTTTGGGATAACGATCCTTCAGGGCGGAGAGCTTCACCAGATCCAGCACCTCGGCCACTTTCTTGTCTATCAGATCTTTTTTCATGCGGCGCAGACGCAGCGGATAGGCTATGTTCTTGCCTATGGTCAGATGCGGAAAGAGTGCATAGTTCTGAAAAAGCATGCCTATATTGCGCTCATAGGCCTTTTTCATGGCCACATCTTCACCATTGATGAAGATCTTGCCCGAGCTGATGCGTTCAAAACCGGCTATGGCTTTGAGCAGGGTGGTCTTGCCGGAGCCGCTGGAGCCCAGGATGGTGGTGAACTGCCCCGGTGCACAGACCAGAGAGACCTCATCGAGAGCTTTAAAAGTGCCGTAATACAGACTCACGTCGCGCACGGCCAAATCCTGTCCTATTCCCATTTTTTCACAATCCCCCGGAAATTATTGAGATGTGTCACAAAATCATGGCCTCATGATTGCAAATGGGAAATTTTTAGTAAACGAAAAATGTGCATTTGACTTGTTGTGATGCCATTGCACTGTAATGAACCCCAGTAATGGGGAGAACAGTGGATCTTTTTGGCGAAAAGGCGCCCCGCGGCACAGCAGGCTGCTCCACTACAGGGAAAAGATCGGATAGGCTGAAATTTACGACGGGAAAAAATCTGACGGATGTCGCAAAAATTGGCAGGGCCCAGGCGGCATGCTGCGGACAGTGCGCCCAAAGTCAGCAGATGACTGCAGATCACCTGGTGCACTTTGGTGCACTGCCGCCGGCAGTCCACACACAAAAGAAAAGAAAAAACAAACAAAAAAGGGGGAATCCCTTCCCCCCTGATATGAGCCTGAATTGCTTGTTTGTTTAATTAATGCAGCAGTACTACGGCTGATGAGCCTTCACCCACCTGCAGCACGCCGTCGCTCAGGCTGACCGTGCCGGAGGAGAGCAGCAGCTGCGCACCGGCCGCGGCGGCAAAGCGGACGCTGTCCAGCCCAAAGTTGGCGACGATCATCACGGTGTGCTCTTCACCGCAGCGCAGGAAGGCCAGGGTGTGGGCATTGGGATCGGGCAGGGCCTCAAAGCGGCCGTAGGTTAAGGTTTCCTGTAAAGCAGGATCGCGGCGCAGGGCGATGAGGGCCTTGTAGTGACTGTAAACAGACTGCGGATCATTGATCTGGGCCTTGACGTTCAGAGTCTTGTAATCCTGATGCACCTTCATCCAGGGCACTTCCCTGGAGAAACCGGCGAACATGCTGTCATCCCAGAGCATGGGGGTGCGGGCATTGTCACGGCACTGCTCGTTGAGCACCTGCATGGCCACGGTCTCGGAGAGACCATGCTCGAGGCAGCGGCGGTATTCCTCCTTGCTCTGCAGATCATCGAGCTCGTATATGGAGCCGAAGGCGGTATTGGTCATACCTATCTCCTGCCCCTGATAAACGAAGGGAATGCCGCGCAGCAGGATATTGACCGTGCCCAGAGCCTTGGCGCCGGCGGCATTCTGCCACATAGCCGGCAGCCAGGTGGACACGCCGCGGGGCTCATCGTGATTTTCTATCACCGGGGCGAGGAAACCGCTGTCATTGGTCAGCTCCTGGGCCTTGAAGGTCACCTCGCGGTACTGCGCCACGGACAGCTTCTCAAAATTGAAGAAAGCCGGACGGGTGGACAGGGCCTCGCGGGCGGCAAAGTCAAAGATGGAGCTGAAGCAGCCGTGATCGCCTATGAATTTGTCTGTGTTTTCCTTCTGCAGGCCAAAAACTTCACCCACCGAGAAGGTGTTGTATTTGCGGAAGGTATTATCCTGCATTTCCTGCAGGAAGCGCTCGGCCACCTCATTGTGCTGCTGATTCATGGCGCCGCAGGCACACATGCCGTCGCCAAAATCGTCGGCAGGATACATAGGGAAGGTGGGATCTTTGCCTATGCACATGATGGCATCCACGCGGAAGCCGGAAATGCCCTTTTCAAACCACCAGTTCATCATGTCATAAATGCGCTGACGCAGCTTGGGGTTGAACCAGTTGAGATCGGGCTGCTCCTTGGCAAAGAAGTGGCAGTAGTACAGGTTTTCCTGACCGGGCACCGGGGACCACACTGAGCCGCCGAAATTGGAGCGTAAATTGTTGGGCAGACTGCCGTCTTCCCGGCCCTCGCGGAAATAAAAGTAGGAAGCTTCCTCGCAGGCAGGATCGGCGCAGGCCTTCTTGAACCACTCATGCTCGGAGGAGCAGTGGTTGACCACCAGATCCATGATCACATGAATGCCTAGACTGCGGGCCTGAGCGAGCAGCTCATCGAAATCCTCCATGGAGCCAAACAGGGGATCTATGGCCTGATAATCGGCTATGTCATAGCCCTGATCGACAAAGGGAGACTTGTAAATAGGGGAGATCCACAAGATCTCTATGCCCAGATCGTGCAGGTAGGGCAGTTTCTCAATAATGCCTCTTAAATCACCTACACCATCGCCATTGCTGTCTTTAAAGGACTTGGGATAAATCTGATAGGCTGTTTTGCCGTGCCACCATTGTTTCTGCATAAGATACTCCAGTTGATCCTGCCGGCAGGACAGGGGTTGATTGGGTTGGGAGCTGTTTGTTGAAATGCATTGTAGTGACGGCTTTTGGCCAAAAAAAGCGGCGGGCTTAACTGAAAAGTACACTATATTGACCCAAACCCTTTAAAGTTTGAGCTGCATCAAATTATTGATCAAATAATTTACGCCGCCTCCGCGGCGGCGCGGCAGGATAAAAAATGTGAAAAAACGTGAGGCCGGCAGATCAGATCTCTTCAGGCTCCGGGCTTGTCCGCTGCGGCAGCCTTACCGGCGGCCAGACTGCGCATGGATTTGCGGTATTTCAGCGGGGTGGTGCCGAATTTTTCCCGGAAATTTTTAAAGAAATAGCCTGAATTGTCAAAACCGTGATAGGCGGCTATGCTGCCTATGGGCTGATCGGTTTCCACTATGGCCTGGGCGGCGCGGCGCAGCCGCAGATCATTGAGGTAATCGGTAAAGCACATGGAAGTGACTTTTTTAAAGTAGCGGCAGAAGTACTGAATGGAGACATTCAGGCGGGAGGCGGCATCAGCCACGGTCATGGGGCCGGCGTAGTGGGCATCTATATAGGTGAGCAAATCCTTTAATTTGTCCTGTCTGTTGCGCTCATTGACCGAGAGCAGTACTTCCTTGCGGGAGATATAGCCGTGGCTGTAGCACAAGGCCAGCAGCTCCAGCAGTCTGGCCTTGACGGTCAGGCGCATCGGGGCTTCAGGATCGCGGCAGTGCTGCAGCACAAAATCCAGCAGGCGGGAGATTTCAGCAAAGCCGGGATTGCCGGGCACAATAACCGGCGGCAGGGGCATATTGCCGCTTTTCAGCGCGGCAAATATATCGGACTGCAGCTCGTCATAATGCTCCAGGCTCAGCATGTCCAGATCGAACACCACGGCGCTTTCTATGGAGCCGGCCGGCAGATTCATGGTATGCAGCACATTGCCGGGGATGATCAGGATGCCGTCATCCTGCAGGCTTTGCGGCTGCTGTCCGCTGCAGGCCATGGTAAAGCTTCCCTGTACAAAGCGTACTATTTCCACTTCCGGATGCCAGTGCAGGGCGACGCGGTGGGCATAGGGGGAATCCTGCCAGAAGTAGGCGGCTATGGGGTAGACGCTGGTGCCGTGGCGCAGCTGTTCCTTGAGGACCTTTTTGGTATTGCTGTCCACTAAAATATTGCTGTTTCTGCTCATGCTGTTATGATCTTCCGAAAACGCAAAAAGCCGGATTGTTTCCGGAAAAACCTCTGCTGATTTATCCGTTCTATTAAACTCAAATATACATAATATTAACCTAAAAAGGCGAAAACACCAGATCGCCGCCTGGACTGCTTAAAAATTTGCAAGATTGTGCACAAAATTATCAGCAGCCGGCCCCGGCGGCGGCTCATGCTAAGATGACGGGCTACATGCCGCCGGAAGTCTGCCGGCGGCAGCATCGGCCTCAAAAGGCAGGAGTAAAGATTTTTTCCCAGGAATAGGTCCATAGGTCCCGGGAACAGGTGTCAGACCGCAAAGATCCATGCATATACGCCCAAGCCTCATTTTCTGCAAAAAACTGCTGTCCGCGATGATCGGGTTGCTGCTGTCGCTGTGGCTGCTCAGCATCATCATCTTTGTGCTGTCCCGCCTGCTGCCGGGCTCGCCTTTAAATGCCCTGCTGGGAGCCAATGCCGATTTACTGGGGGAATTGCGGCGCGAGGCCGCCCTGGCAGAATTAGGATTTGATCGGCCGCTGTATCTGCAGTATCTGGGGTGGCTTGGCCGCCTGCTGCAGGGAGATTTGGGCTTTTCTTTGTACTACAAGCAGCCTTTGTCCGAGCTGCTGCCGCCTCTTTTGGGCAACAGCCTGATTTTGGGCGGGCTGTCCTATCTGCTGATTTTAATATTGGCGCCGGCTCTGGCGCTGCTTTGTGTCCGCCATGAAGGCCGGCTGGTGGACAGGCTGATCTGCAGGATCGGCTCGGTGTGTTATTTTCTGCCTTCCTTCTGGCTGGCGCTGATTTTAATCATGGTGATCAGCGTCAATCTGCAGTGGCTGCCGGGCTCCGGCGCCTATACTGCCGGGGCTGTGCCTACGGCAGTGGATCGCCTGCGGCATATGATTCTGCCGGTGACGGTGCTGGTGCTCTCTCATGTCTGGTATTACGGAGCGCTGCTGCGCGGCCGGCTCTGCCTGGAAGTGCGTCAGCCCTATGTGCTGACGGCCCGCGCCTGCGGGGAAACGCCCTGGCGCATTCTCCTGCTGATTTGTCTTAAGGCGGCCATGCCCTTGTGGATTAATCTGCTGGCCGTGTCCGCCGCTCATATAGCAGGGGGCACCATGGTGGTGGAGGCAGTATTCAATTATCCCGGTCTGGGCCTGGCGGCGGTGATCGCCGCCAAAAATCACGATTATGAGCTTTTAATGTTGATCACTCTGCTGTGCGGCAGTCTGATCATAGCCGCTGCTCTGGCCGCCAGGGGGGTCACCGCCCTGATCGATCCGCGCTTTAAGACTGCAGGAAACATACTGTGAAGCCGGAGCAGGAATTACAGCAGAGCGTGCAGCCGCAGGACGATCTCCGCGATCTCGATCCCCGGCTGTTTGCCCCGGCAGATCCTGCATTGCGCCGATCTGCCTCTGCCGTAGTGCCGCCGCGGCGCAGTGCCGGCCGCCGGCCGCCTTATTTTTCCATTATTTGTCTTATCGCACTATCCTGCGGGGCTGTTGCCGCCCCCTGGCTGGCTCGCCATGATCCGCGGGATTTCTTCCTCATGGCGGTGAATACGCCTCCGGGGACGGAATTTTTCTTGGGCACCGATCCGCTGGGCCGCGATATTTTCTCGCTGATTTGGTTTGCGCTGCAAAGCTCGCTGTGGGTGGGACTGACGGCCACAGCTGTATCGGCCGTGGCAGCGGCGGCGGTGGGGGCACTCAGTGCCCTGATGCCTGATCGTATTGACCGATTGCTGCAGCGGCTGCTGGAGATCTGCCAGAGCATTCCGCAAATTCTGCTGCTGATGGTGCTCTGCTGTATTTTCGACGGCCACAGCCGGACCAGCCTGGGCCTGATCATAGGCAGCTGCAGCTTTTTTGCCCTGGCCCGCCTGGTGCGTACCGAGGTGCGGCAGTGGCTGCTGGCAGATTTTATTACCGCCGCTCGCGGTCTGGGCAGCAGTGGGGTGATGATTGCCTGGCGGCATCTGTTACCCAATGTCATGCCTGCTTTGATTTTTGCTTTTACGGCCAATTTAAGCCGGGCGGTGGCCGCCGAGGCTCTGCTGAGCTTTTTGGGACTGGGACTGCCGGCGGAAATTTTGTCTTTGGGTGGCATGCTGTCCTTAAGTCAGCGCGCCTTTTTAATGCATAACTGGTGGGCGGTAGTGATCCCCGGACTGTTTCTGCTGCTGATTATGGGGCCGGTGACTGCCGTCGGCGCCTGGCTGCAGCAGCGCAGCCGGCCGCAGTGTTCATATTTATAGCCCCCAAACAAAGGAGAATTTATTATGCCTGCAGTGCCCCTGCTGTCTGCCGCCTTAATGCTGTGTGCGGCCCTGCCCCTCTCCGGCTGCAGTGAAAGCGAGCCGGCCTCGTCTGCCCCGGTGGCCACCACGGAGTCCCGCCTGGTATATGCCGGTGAGGGCGTAACGGTGATCAATCCTCTGCTCAATGCCCATGATGAACTGCCCGGCCTGATTTTCGCCGGCCTGATGAAATATGACGTCAACGGCCGGCCGGTGCCGGATCTGTGTGAGAGCATGAGCGTATCCGAGGACGGCCTGGAGTATACCTTTGTGCTGCGGCCGGGACTGACCTGGCATGACGGGCAGCCGGTCACTGCTGAGGATGTGGTCTTTACCTATCTGACCATGATTTCGCCACAGGCGTCCCTGAGTGCCGTACAGAGCAATTATCTGGACATCAATGGGGTGTATGCCCGCGATGAGCGGACGGTGGTCATCACTTTGTCCCGGCCCAATGCCGCCATGCCCGGCTACTTTACCCTGGGACTGGTGCCGCAGCATGCGGCGGCAGGAGATGATCTCTATACCATGGCCTTCAACCGCAGTCCGGTGGGCTGCGGCCGCTATGTTTTTGCCGGCTGGGATGTGCAGGGAGGGTATATCACCCTTAAGGCCAATGCTGACTGGTATGCCGGTCAGCCGCAGATTGAGACCATTATCTACTGCCTGGTGCCTGAAGAAAGCGCCAGAAGTGCCATGCTGGCCTCAGGGCAGGCCGATCTGGCCTGGCTTAATGCCGGTTATGCCGCCACCTTCCGGGAGCGGGAGGGCTTTGCCTGTACAGATTTCAAGACGGCAGATCTGCGCGCCGTGTCCTTTGATTTTCATTCCTCCTTTGTGCAGCGCCACCGCGATGCCCTGGCCCTGCTTAATCTGGCGGTGGACAAGGAAGCGCTGGTGCAGGGCGTACTGCGCGGCCGCGGACAGATCGCAGGCGGTCTGCTGCAGTTAAATCCCATTTGTCCTACTCAGCCGCAGGCGGACTGGGTCTACGATCCGGCAGCATTTGCCAGAGGCATGGAAGAGCTGGGCTGGACTTTGGGAGAGGACGGGATCTATCAGAAAGAAGGGGAGCGTTTTGCCTTTACTGTACAGGTGCGGGAATATGAAGAGGAGCGGGTAGATCTGGCGCGAATTTGTGCGGCCATGCTGCGCCGGGCCGGCGTGGAGATGCAGGTGATAGTGGTGCCGCATTTTGATTTCACGGCAGGTTTTGATGCCTTCCTCTACGGCAATGCTGCTCAATTTGATCCCGACGGCTGGTACAGCACCCTGCACAGCGCCGGCAGTGACAATATCACCGCCTATGCAAACCCGCAGGTCGATACCCTGCTCGCGCAGGGCCGGCGTACTGCAGATCCCAAATTGCGTCAGGAAATTTATCAGTCTCTGGAGGAGGCCTGGGCGGCCGATCCCGGTATGCTGCCGCTGGTTTATCTGGACGGTTGCTATGTATCCGCAGACGATCTGCAGGGGCTGGATCCCAGAAGGCTGCTGGGACATCATGCCGCCGGGGTGTTCTGGAATGTGGAAACCTGGCAGCGGGGCGCTGCGACAACCGGGAAAGCCGGGGATTGAGTGTTGAAGCCGGAGAGCGGGGGGTTCTCCCCTATGGCGGAAACTGCAGCAGGGGATGCCGGGGCAGTCAGGGAGACTGTCCTGGAGTGGCGGCATTTTTCGCTGGCCTTCAAACCTCGGCGGGAAGAGCATCCTGCCATTTGTGATTTCAGCCTGCAGATTAAGCGGGGGGAGATCTTTGCCCTGGCCGGGGAGAGCGGCTGCGGCAAATCTGTGTTGCTGCGCTCGGTACTGCGGCTGCTGCCTGAGCACGCCCTGACCCACGGCAATATTTTCTTTGAGGGACAGGATTTAACTCAGCTGCCGGAGCGGGAGCTGCGGCCCCTGCGCGGCAGTGCCATAGGTTATGTCTTTCAGGATCCCTTCAACAGCCTCAACCCGGTCAAAAGTGCAGGAGCGCAGATAGCCGCCCAGGCCGCCCGGGTGCTGGGTCTTTCGGCAGAGGATGCCCGCCGGCGAGCGCTGGAGCTGTTGGATCTGCTGGAAATTCCCCGGGCCCGGGAGCGCTATGCTCTGCTGCCGCATGAGCTGTCGGGAGGCATGCGTCAGCGCTGTGCCATAGCTCTGGCCTTAGCCGGCCGGCCGCGGCTGCTGCTGGCCGATGAAATTACCACGGCACTGGATGTGACGGTGCAGGCCGGGCTGCTGCAGCTGCTGCGCCGATTGAATCAGGAGCTGGGACTGACAGTGATCCTGGTCAGCCACGATCCGGCACTGCCGGCACAGGAGGCCAATCGCATAGGCATCATGTATGCCGGACGGCTGCAGGAGATCGGCACCATGCAGGAGGTGTTTCATCAGCCTCTGCATCCCTATACCAGGGCGCTTTATCAGGCGCTGCCGGAGCGGGCACAGCGCGGAGAGGAGCTGTTCACCCTGCCCGGCGGCATACCCGATCCGGCCTTTGCCGGCGATCCCTTTGCGCCGCGCTGCAGTACAGCCCTGAACATAGATTTTTTAAAGCGACCGCCCCTGTTTGCCGTCAGTCCCACCCATGCGGCAGCCAGCTGGGCTTTGGGCGCGGCGCTGCAGCATCTCCCAGTCTTAGGCGAAAAGGGAGAGGATGTCCCCACCACTTCAGCCACGTCAACTGATGCCGCCGGGTCGGCGTCTCCTGCCCTGATGGTTTCTCCTCAGCCGGAACCAGGTCCGGTACTGCTGCGGGCGGAGAATTTGACGGTGAACTATCCTCTGGCCGGTGGCAGTTTTAAGGCCTTGGATGATGTCAGCCTGGAGCTCAGGCAGGGAGAGATTTTGGGCCTGTGCGGGGAGAGTGGTGGCGGTAAGTCCACCCTGGCTAGGATCCTGGCTCTGCTGCAGCGGCCTGATGAAGGCAGGATGTATTTTAAGGGGGAGAGCCTGCCGGCGCGTTACGGGCTGTGGGAGCGATCCTGCCTCAAACAGCGCCGGCGGCTGGTACAGCTGATTTTCCAGGGCGGGGCCATCAATTTGAAACTGAATTTGTTTCAGATCATAGCCGAGCCCCTGCAGGCCCACCGGCTGTGCCGGCGCAGTGAACTCAAAGCCCGGGTACTCTCCTGCATGGAGCAGACCATGCTGGATCAGTCGCTGCTGTATGAAAAGGCCGAAAATCTCTCCGGCGGACAGCTGCAGCGGGCCGCCGTGGCCAGAGCCCTGGCTCTGCATCCGGAGATCTTAATTGCCGATGAGCCCACGGCGGCGCTGGATCTGCTGACTCAGGCGCAGATCATCAATCTGCTGCAAAGGCTCAACCGGGAGCAGGGGCTTACTCTGCTTATCATCAGCCATGATCTGCATCTGCTGCGCTGGCTGACGTCGCGCCTGGCGGTAATGCAGCAGGGCCGCATAGTGGAGCTGGCAGACACTGCCGAACTGTTTGCCCGGCCCCGCCATCCCTGTACCCAAGCCCTGCTGGCGGCGCTGCCGTCGGCCGATCCTGAGCGCAGAAGCTTCTGATTTGGAGCCGGAGAACAGAGCTGGAACTTGATCAGCACTACTACGCGGTGATTTTCTGCAAATGCAGTTTCCGGGCCAGGCTGCTTCTGTCCTCGCAGCACTGCGGAGGCTCCAGCCCGAAAATTCTCAGCATTTCATCAAAGCCTGTGTCTGGGGTATAGGCTCTGAGATAATGAGGATACAGTACGTTGTCGTCATAGAGGACAATGGCAGATCCCAGAGCCTGGTCGATTTTGGCCGCAATGAACTTACCTGAATGGCTCTGCAGCACCCAAACCAGGTATCGCTCCAACACCAGACTGATATAGCAGCTCATGCAGTAGCCGCGGATCTGCTCCTCTGTCCACTCCTGGCAGGATCTGATCTCAGGTTGCGATTTGCGCACTGCAAAACTGTCTTCTATTTTCCACAGCCGGCTGTAGATCTTCAGCACCCTCTGCGGGCGCAGCTTTTTGAGATTGGTGTATACGGCGCGGTAACCGGCCCATTGGAGGGCGGCGTTGATTTTCTGCAGATTAAGTATGGGGGTGCCGCTGTCCTGGGGAAGGTCGATGAAACTCCAGCCGGGGGCAGAGAGCTGGTTGAGTAGCTTTTCCCATTTGGCCAGGGCCAGCTCTGCTTTGTCCACCGCCCGGTCAATATCGCGGTCGTCCCTGCGGGCCAAATTCCGGGAGCGCGAAACTATACAGCGCACCTCAGGATCAGCCTTGGGCTTATTTTCCCCAGCCACGGTCTTGTAATAAATGTCCCAGCCATCGTCTGAGCGCGCAACGCCAGTTTTCATCGTCCCAAATGACTTCCTTTTTCCGGCCGGTGCAGTTCCCGATTTTTTGGGCAATTACAAAGTCGCACCCCAGCTCTGTGAGCTGCTGTATATGCTTGGGGGCTATCTGGCCGCAGTCAGCCACGACTACCAGATTACTAAGACCACAGTCGCTTTTGAGGCGGGCAATAAGCGGCAGCACAGCTCCAAAATCCGAGGGGCTGCCTACGCACAAATCGTAATCCATGGGAAAGCCCTGTTCGTCTACGACCAGCGCAAGCCAGACCGGCACTTCATCGCCAGAGCCGCGCTCAAAGGTGCAGGAGGTTACATGGCAGAAAGCGGATGTTGCGGATCTGTCGAGATGCCGGGAGAGTTCCTGGTTGAGATGCCGGACTATGTGGCTCCGATCTGCAGACAGCTGCCCGAGCACGCGGTCAAATGAGAGCTCCCCGCAGGGCACAATGCTGCCGGCGCGGCCGTAAAAAGGACTGTCCGGGCTGCCCGCGCGGCATCATTCTCCCGGGCGATCCGCTCCCGGAGCTTCACCACATAATCAGGATCTTTGGCGAGAGCGGCCTCCAGGCGGCCATGATTTTCTACTACCCTGGAGCGGGGTTTCCCCTGGGCGTTGCGATAACTTTCGCAGACGCGGATATATTTGTAGCTTTTGCAGGAAATGATGCAGACGTTGCGCGATGACATGGCAGACTCCAGAATTTGATCCAGTGCGCTATATCATAGCCAGATCAGGCAGGGGGTTGCAGCATTTCGTGCCGCCACAGATGGGAAAATACCCGGGGGAGCGCCCCGGGTGAAGCAGGTTTTGGTGTTGGTGTCAGATCCGCAGGCCAGCGCCGCCTCCACGGCATGGTGCCAGGCCTGCAGCTGCCGCTGCCGCCAGGCCGGTCTTCTCTTTATGCTGTTTCGAAACTGCTCACGGGCAACTGCAGAATCTCTGCCAACTCTTTTTGCTGTTTGGTTAATGCTTTATCCAGTATCCACAATTCTCCATTTTTCAGGCATGAAATATCTGCCAGGCGGCTGAAAGCACTGTCCAATCCCATACGGTTTCTGTTCAGAAATGGTCTTAACTTCTTTTCAAGAGCCTTTCGGATTATCAGACCGATGAATGCCAGAAACAGTTCGCCAGGAGTCCCTTCAATAGTTTTGGTATGCATGCGCTCGCCCCAAATATCATTTTTCAGCGTGCCGAATGCCTGCTCAACCATATCCTTTGCACGGTAAACATGTAGGACCTGCTCACAGCTGAGATCACTGCGCGTACACAGCAATGCAAAGCAGCCGCACAATTTGAGAGCCTCAGTAAAAACATCCTGCTTAAATTTGTACGAGAACCCGTTGTCTGCCTCGTTAACGCAGATCTCAAAGAATGGCTAATATTGAGCTGCCAGCGTCTGACTGATGCGTCTGCGCTCCTGTAGTTCAACTTCCAGCCGGTTGACCAGGGAAGTCAATGGTGTCTCTGCCCTTAATCCGGCCTGGGGCGAGTGAAACAGCAGCAGTCTTGCCTTTACCCGGCCGACATTTAATTTGGTTTCATGATACCGGATGCTTTCATCGGACAGGCGGAATACCTGATTGTCCGCTGCTGCAGAGCGGCGCCAGTTCAGCAGGATGTCTCTAATCCTTACCCCAAAACTGCAGGGCGCTCCAATCACCAGGTCAAAGCCATGACTTACTGCATTGGCCATGGTTTCCGGTACTGCGAACCCGCCGTCCATGACTAAAGTTATGCCCCGGGTTTTGGTGATTCCTACTGCACGTGCGTGCTCGGCAATATAAGGGAAATTGGTGAAGCAGTTGATGCTGCCGGTATATGGGCAGAAATATACCGGCAGGCCTGTTTTCATGGAACAGAACATCCCCAGGTTCAACTGCGGCAGCTGCTCTTGAGCTCGGTTGTACCCCCAGGCGACAAAAGGCAGCCTTTCTGACCAGCTGTACACCGAGGTTACGTCATAGCAGAGAAAATCGTCCTCCTGACAGTGCTTTACCCATTTACGGAAAAAATCATTGCGCATGGGCTCATTAAGCTCGCTGCAGAGCTCAGAAAGACCTGCTGCATCAATGACATGAGGAATAAAGCCCATGTTTTTTCCGGTAAAGTGGTCGATATTGTACAGCCCGCCGGGTGCTCCGGCGGCAAAGAAAGAAGCTGCCGCAATGATGGAATTTTTAAGACTGCCGAAGCAATCCTCGAGCATCAGATCCAGACCGAGCTCCTTTACTGCCGACCAGCAGGCCAGCATATAGCCAAAGGCCTGAGATCTGCTGTTGGAGGCAGCAATATTCTGCGATTTTGCACCATCCCGCTGACGCCCCCTGCCCTTAATTCTGGAATTAACAGGCAGCGGTTTATTGAGGAGCCTGAGGTAATAGTTCTCATTAGGACAGAAATACCGCAGTTTGGTCTGCTCGTCCTCAAACACCCGGCCTATGGTAATACGCTCATGCTTTTTCCTGCCTCCCTCAGTAAATGATCTTATCCGGTAACGCAGGTAACTGTCTCCGTTACGCGGCGATACGATTTCATATCTGCTCCCCTGAGGCAGAGGAAGATGAATATCTGGAAAAATCATAGGCTGAATCTGCAATAACCTGAATTTTCAGTAAATTTTACTCTCCAGCCAGATTCTGGGTCAGCTGGTCTTCAGGAAAACCATCAATTCGTCCCACGTGCGATCACTCTTCTCAGAAGCCGCTAAAATCTCCTGTGTCTTCAGCAGCTTAAACTCTTTCTGCATACCCTCCTCAAGCTCACTGGTCAACTTATCGCAGCGACGGCGAGCTGCCGCCAGTGTCCGTGCAATCTCAGCCTCAAGCGACGCAGCAGTTTTAGTCCTCGGCAAAATAATCCTCCTCATCT